>DATLIT010000295.1:0-4474 GCA_035539295.1 Terrimicrobiaceae bacterium
CATGTGGGCCTTTGTCATAGTGTTCAGGGAACGAGTGAAATGTTAGCTAAGTGGGTTGGGGTCCCCTATGAGGAGGTCAGGTTTTTTTGCGCGGGAATTAATCATCAGGCGTTTTTTCTCGAATTTCTTCATCTCGATAAGGATCTTTATCCACTCATTCATGAAGCAGTCGAACGCCCGGAGATCTACGGTGAAGAACCAGTGCGGATCGACTTAATGAAACATTTCGGGTACTTCGTCACCGAATCGAGCGGCCACGCGAGTGAGTACGTTCCTTACTTTCGCAAAAATGCGAAAATGGTCGAAGAAGAATTGGTCCCTAAATTTACCCACCAGGCAAATTACTGGTTAGAATTCGCAAGGACTGGCGGATACCTGCACCACTGCCAACGGCGGCTCGAGGAATTTCGACGAGAGCACGAAGCGATTCTGGCCGTGGATCCCAGTCGGCAGCGGACCCATGAGTATGGGTCGTACATCATCGAAGCGATCGAGACGAACGAGCCAATTCGGATCAATGGAAACGTGCCGAATACCGGATTGATCGAGAATCTTCCCGAAGGTTGTTGCGTCGAGGTGCCGTGCCTCGTCGATGGCAACGGCATCCAGCCGACCAAGGTGAGGAAACTGCCTCCGCAACTTGCTGCGCTTAACCGGACGAATATTAATGTGCAGGAATTGATCGTGGAAGCAGCCCTGAGGGGTAGCCGGGAGGCAATCTATCACGCCGCCATGCTCGACCCTTTGACTGCAGCCGTGTGCACCTTGCCGCAAATCCGCAGCATGGTGGATGAGTTGCTCCGAGCCCAGCAACGCTGGCTGCCCAAAGTAAAATAGACCGGCCGCGACCACGTCGAATATAAGCTATCTGCGCCCCGAATTGAGATGCGTCGCCTGCCGGACGTTCCGACCGGAAGAGGCGTTCACGTTAGTGACGAAGGAACTCGACGGCGAGGACGACGCCGCTCCAAGCGCGCCATCGTCCAGCTTTCAGAAATGTTTTCAAGAGACGCTATAACGATTGCTCGAAGAAATAATCTCTGAGAAGGCTGGAAGGCGAATTGGGATGTCAAGATGGACCGACAGATTTCGATTGCACGGGTCGCCACTTGCGGTCGCGGTGATGTTCATTGGAAACGGCCTGGTGATGGGCTCCTCGCTCTCGAGGATGCCAGAAATCCGTGACCAGGTCGGCGCCACTCCCACCTCTCTGGCATTTGCACTCGTTTGCGTGGGAATCGGCTCGATCGTTTCCATGCCGTTTACCGGTTTGCTGGCGGACCGCTACTCCTCGATGGTAGTCAGCCGGGCGGCGACTGTGATCTGTCTTGCTGCTTGGGCACTCGTGCCGTTGGCGAATTCGGTCCCGACGCTGGCTCTGATCATGCTGATTGCCGGTCTGGGAACCGGAGTCGGCGATGTTGCCATGAACATTCAAGGAAACGTGGTCGAGCAGCGCCGCAGCAAGGTGCTCATGCCGTTCTGGCACGGACTCTTTTCGGTTGGCGGGGTGGCTGGCGCGATGGTGGGCGCCCTGGCCGCTTCAATCGGTCTGCCCCTCGCCTAGCAACTTTCGGCAGTCTCGCTCGTTTTGCTCGCGGCCATGTGGCTGGCAACGGCGCTCTATGTTCCGGATGCAAAGTCGCACCCTGCAGCGACCGAGGCTCAACAGAAAGAGCCGATCTTTGACGAGCCACAGCTGCTTTCCTGCGAGCCCGCGCGGATTGCTGAGACGCAGTCGTCGATCACCCGGGTGGAAATCCTCCTCGGGATCATTGTCTTTGGCACCGCCGTTGGCGAGGGAGCGGCGAACGATTGGCTCGCGCTCGTGCTGGTTGATAACCGGGGCGCCCCGGCTGCGCTCGGTGCTTTGACCTACGCGGGATTCAACTTAACCATGGCTATCGGTCGCTTTGTCGGTGGAATCGTGATCGAACGCTTTGGAAGAGCTCCTGTCTTGAGGGTTGCTGGCCTCCTGGGCAGCGCAGGGGTTGCAGTTGTATGCCTGATCCCTTCGACCATGGCCGCACTATTCGGTGCTCTCGCGTGGGGACTTGGCCTTTCCGTCGTTTTCCCGTCAGCCATGTCAGCGGCGGGAGAAGTGCCTGGCCGCGGCTCTCGGGCGATCACCGTTGTCTCGACCATCGGTTACGGCGGCTTTTTGCTCGGGGCTCCGCTGATCGGGTTCCTCGCTCACAGTGTGCCACTCGATCGAGCTCTTTTGGCGGTAGCACTTCTCATCTTGCCAGTTGCCATTCTGGCTTCTGTGGCTCGTGAACGCGGGCCGCGAATCAAGCCTGCACCTAGCGCCGTGAAATAATCCCGGCAGAAACGCAGATCTATCTGCTTAGAAAGCGATCAGCTCTCTAAGCATAATCTGGCGTGAGGAGACGCCGACCTCGATGACAAACTCCCCCGCTTCGACCTTCCAATCGCCCGTTTGCACACTCCAATAGGCAAAAGCGCGCTTCGGAAGATGGACGCCAATGCGCCGGGACTCGGACGGTTCAAGATAGACCTTTGCAAAACCCTTGAGTTCGCGCACCGGACGCGCAACCGAGCAGCAAACTTGCCCGACATATACCTGCACCACCTCGGCTCCCGCCATCTCGCCCACGTTCGAGATGCTCAGCGAAACGGACACGCCTGCGGCCGCTCGTTCCACCTTGAGTCCAGCCAAATCAAACTTCGTATAACTCAGCCCGTGCCCGAAGGGAAAGAGCGGCTCAATTCGCTTGGCATCGAACCACCGGTAACCCACAAAGATTCCCTCCTTGTAGGAGCAAACGTCGGGACCGTAGTCATCAAGTGCATGGGCCGGGGAGTCCTCCAGCACCCGCGGAAAAGTTATCGGCAATTTGCCGGATGGGTTGATCTTGCCCAGTAACACGTCAGCGATAGCGTGGCCGCCTTCCATCCCAGCATACCACATTTGAAGAATCGCGGGAACCTGGCTTACCCATGACATCTCGACGGGAGAACCGCTCACTAAGATCACAGCAGTTCTTGGGTTTACCTCGGCGATGCGGGCGATCAATTCATTTTGCCTCTCGTGCAGGCCCATGTCCTTTCGATCGGTGCCCTCGAGATCATACTGATGACTTAGGCCTCCAAAGAACAACACCGCGTCAGCTCTCTTCGCTGCTTCAAGAAGCGCTTCGTCATCGTCTTCCGCCTTCTGCACCCACGGCGGGATCCAACCGAGCTTGATGCGAAGGTCCGGCCGCGACGGCCAAAGCTCGACCCGCAACTGGTAAGCGATGCCAGCGTGAAGGTGAATGGATTTGCCAGTCGTTTCCGCGCCTCCTTCAAAGCGGTGGAGGATCACGATGCCATCGATGAGCAAACACCCTTGGTGCGAGCCGACCAGAATGAACTCGTAAGAACCCGTCTCTGGTGGAACGAGCACGCTTTCCCATGTTGCGGAAAACTGCCCTGGCTCGCTGCCGGGAACCGGCGCCACGTTGTCCCATTCGAAGTCAACGGCCACTTCGGCCCGCTGAAGGACCTCCCCGGCAAAGTAGCGCTGCGGCCAATAGTGAGCCCTCCAACCACGCGTGCCGGAGCCCTCGTCGGCGATGCTCAAGTACTGTGGATCGACGGCCTCGAACTCTCCGCGACCCATGGGATAGCCTCGGAAAAACTCCAGCTCGATTGTTTCTCCGAGCTTGTGGCGAAGTCCCTCGAGCGGCGTGACCTCGTAGAGTGCCTTCACTCCGGAGCTGTGACCGCCCGGGGCGTGCCGTGTAATTGCATTATCGCCCACGACAACAAGCCGCTTCAGCTTGCTGGCATCCAGCGGAAGGAACTCGCCATCGTTCTTGAGGAGAACAATCGCTTCCCGGGCAATTTCCAAAGCGGACCCTTGGTGGCGAGCGGTGTTCCGCTCACCGGCAGATCGATTCGGATCGAAGACCCCTGCGCGAAACATGGACCGTAAATTTCGACGCACCTTGTCATTCAGAACATCCTCCCCTACTTCGCCTCTCTCAATGGCCTCGCGGAACGACCGGCTAAGGAAAAACTCATCATATGCGTCGGAAGTCCCCATCTCGAGATCGCAGCCGAAGTTCGCGGCCTCGAGCGTGTCCTTAACTCCGGCCCAATCCGAAATGTAGCTGCCGTCAAAGTTCCATTCGCCCTTGAGGATTCGGTTTACAAGATGCTCGTTGTGACAGCAGTACTGGCCGCGAAATTTATTATAGGCGCCCATGACCGTAATGCAGCCGCCCTCTTTGACGGCCGCCTCGAAGCCGGGAAGATAGATCTCGCGCAAGGTGCGTTCGTCCATTTGCGCATCGACCGCATTGCGGTTCAGTTCCTGACTATTCGCAGCAAAGTGCTTTACGCAGGCAGCGACCTGTTGACTTTGGATTCCCTGGATGTGAGGCGCGACGAGAGCGGCGATGAGATGCGGATCCTCGCCGAAGTACTCGAATTGCGTCCGCAAAGCGGCGTCCGGGCAATGTTGATG
>DATLIT010000296.1:0-6854 GCA_035539295.1 Terrimicrobiaceae bacterium
GTATCGGGAGAGCATGGCTACCGACTCCCTCGATCCGGCAGGAGTATATTTCGGGACGAACACCGGAAAGCTATTTGGATCGAATGACCAGGGCGACTCATGGCGCGTGATCGCGGATAATCTGCCTCCGATTTACTCGGTTTCAGCGGCAGTTCTCTGAGATTCGCGCAATCAGAAAGCTCAAGACTCGCCAGCGAGCGCTGATCTCGAGCGCCTAGCCAAATCGAGAATCCGTTACTCGCCGGGGGCGGCAGCGAGTTCCCGGGGATCGATGACAAACCTCAGGAGGCGCTTGGGGATTGTGCAGTCAACCGTTTCCACTTGTGTATGAATCACGACAAATCCAGGGCCGTCGTCGACCCTCGCGTTCATGAAGTAAGCGCGCGATTTGTCGGCGATCTGGTGCCAGACGCGCTTCATGGTTGCAGCATCACGCAGGAAGAGTTCTGCGCGCCCCATAAGATTCACAACGAAGCTATAATCCCGACCGCGAACATCCATTGTACAATGGGATGTTCTCTGATCTGTGCCACCTTCCGGCTGTTGGCGGCAGTCAACGTGTACAAATTGGGAAAATCCTCGAATGACATCGTCGCCATCCAGCGCGACTGCGGCGAGCCGCCCTCATCGACGGTGCTCAAGACCCCCGGATTGTTGGCTTTGAGCAGTTGCCGCGCCATGCGGATCACCTGTGCTCGGTCATTTGGATCTAGAGAGTTTAGGTCGGTCTCGGAAAATGTTCATCACGGTTAAACGCCACGGCGATCGGGCCACCTCCTCTTTACTCTGCACCGCATAACCTGACAAGAGGTCCGACGCCGTCCAACGGCCGTCCGCGTATGCGCGAGACGCCCGGGCCGTTGAAAGCTGCGAGCTGAGTAGTTGACGGGTGCGGTTTGCGGCACTTTGTTACACGAGCAATGGATTCCTTTGTCCCAAACGCTCGCGAACTCGAGCGTCTCGAAGCGTGAGCTTCCCGCCAATGCAACTCGATCTTGCCCTCTTTCAAACGGCCTCCGCGCCCCAACCGCGAGTTCACACCGTGACAGAGGTGACGAGGCGCCTTCGTGAATTGATTGAGCACGGAATGGGCGAACTCTGGGTCGAAGGAGAAGTTTCCAACCTTCGCAGACAGTCGTCCGGTCATCAGTATTTCACTTTGAAGGATGATAGCTGTCAGCTTCACTGCGTGCTCTTCAGCGGGACCGCCGCCAACTTGGACAGGGTCCCGCTCGCAGACGGACAGTGTGTGCAGGTCCTTGGCTTAATTTCTGTCTACGAGCCACGCGGGCAATACCAGATGATCGTTCGGTTGGTGCAGGCGCGCGGCGCTGGTACACTTCAAGCCAAGTTCGAGGCGCTTAAGCGCAAGCTGGCCGCTGAAGGACTTTTCGAACCCGCGCGCAAGCGTCCGCTGCCGCGCTTTCCGCGAAGGCTGGGACTGGTCACCTCGCCGACGGGCGCGGCCATTCGCGACTTTCTCAAGGTTCTTCACCGCCGCCAGCCAGGGATTGAGATCCTCATCTATCCTGTCCGCGTTCAGGGTCGGGGAGCTAGTTTGGAGATTGCACGGGCGATTCGGGAGTTCGGCGATCGAAGCCGAGGCAGGCTTCCGCCGGTGGATGTGATTGTGGTCACGCGCGGCGGGGGGAGTATCGAAGATCTCTGGGAGTTTAACGAGGAGATCGTAGCACGGGCCATTGCGAAGTCACCGGTTCCTGTCCTTAGCGCCATCGGTCACGAGATTGACTTTACAATCGCTGATTTCGTGGCGGACCTTCGTGCGCCCACCCCGAGCGCAGCGGCGGAGATTCTTGCAGCCGATCGCCTCGAGGTCCTCGCTCGGCTGCGGCAACATTTTACGCGGTTACGGAGCGCTTGCACTGGCAGGCTAGAGTTACTCAGAGCGCGCTTGGAAGTCAGCCGCAGATCCGCACTCTTCCGCGAACCGGGTCGAAGGCTCTTGGAGCTCTTGCAAACACTGGACCGTCGCTCCGATGCAATGAATCGCAGTGTCGTTCTCCGCCTTGAACGAGAGCGGAATCGGTTCGATCGGCTGGCCAGTCGTCTGCTCGCAAATGCGCCTGCCAAGGCAATCGGCGACCGCGGAATGCGTTGTCAACTCCTTGCGGAACGGCTTCGCGAGACAACCCGCCGTGAAATTGCCGCCCGACAGGCCCGCCTGGATCGGGCAGTCGGCGTCCTCCATGCACTCAATCCTCAAGCGATTCTGACCCGTGGATACACCATCACGATGGATGCCGGCGGCCGCCCATACAACTCGTCTCAGACCATCATGGGGGGAACATTGCTTCGAACCCGCTTTCATGACGGCGAGGTGGAATCGATCACTGCGAAACGTTGACGCCCGCATAGCATCGCGGTTAAGAAAGGGGCAGGCGTGAAATTGTCGTTCTCTGAGCTTCAAGAAATTTACCAGCGTTCATTTTTCCACCTGCTCCAGCACAGCCGGCGAATCCACGCGGAGAACTGGCCGGAAAACGAGATGCAACTTTGCACTTTGCTGAGCGTCAAGACAGGTGGATGCAGCGAAGACTGCGCCTACTGTGCCCAAAGCGCTCGCTACAGCACGGGCGTAGAGCGCGAACGCCTGATGAGCGCTGAGGAAGTGCTTCCCTACGCACATCGCGCGAAGGCAAATGGGTCGACTCGATTCTGCATGGGTGCGGCGTGGAAGGGAGTGCGTGATGGCGAGCGAAAATTTGAGCAAATGCTCGAGACCGTGCGGGCGGTGAGCAAATTGGGAATGGAAGTTTGCGTGACCCTCGGTCAACTGAGCGACGCCGAAGCGAAAAAACTGAAGGAGGCGGGGGTCACCGCCTACAATCACAATATTGACACCTCCCCGGCTTACTATCCGCAGATCATCAGCACGCACACCTTCGAGGATCGCCTGAATACCATTAGCGCCGTTCAACGTGCCGGCATGAGTGTCTGTTGCGGAGGCATCATCGGCATGGGGGAAACCGAAGACGACCGGTTGCGAATGCTCGAGGTGCTCTGCTCGCTTGACCCCCCGCCCGAGAGCGTTCCCATTAATTGCCTTGTCCCGATGCCGGGAACTCCTCTCGAGCATTGCGAACCGGTGGATACTTTCGAGCTCGTCCGGCTCATTGCCACCACTCGCATCGCTTTGCCCAAGGCAAAAGTGCGCTTGTCGGCAGGTCGCAACCGCCTCTCGCGAGAAGCCCAGGCACTTTGCTATTTCGCGGGGGCGAACTCGATCTTCTATGGTGATAAACTTCTCACCGCCTTGAACCCTGCTGCGGATGCAGACCGGGATCTTCTGCGAACTCTCGATCTTCAGCCGCAATCGCCTTTCGCCCATCACGCGCAACCTGTATGAAAATCGCCATCGGCTCGGACCACGCTGGATTCAGTTACAAGCAACGCATCATCGAATACCTCAAGGAGAAGGGACACGAAGTAGTCGACTTCGGCACTCACAGCGCCGATTCTACCGACTATCCCTTGTGGATTATTCCAACAGCCGAAGCTGTCGCCAAGGGTGAAGCGGAGCGAGGCATAGTTCTGGGCGGATCTGGCAATGGCGAGGCTATCGCCGCGAACAAGGTAAAGGGGATTCGATGCGGTCTCTGCTGGAGTGACGAAACAGCGACGCTCTCGCGGCAGCATAACAACGCTAATGTGCTCTCTCTCGGAGAGCGCATGATCTCAATCGAGATGGCACTGCGAATCGTGGATATCTGGCTGACGTCTTCCTTCGAGGGTGGCCGGCATGCCGGCAGAATCGAGCAGCTCGCCCGCTACGAGGCAGGGCAGCCGATGCGGTAGGTTTGCACGGTGTCTGCCCCTGCCTGGCTTGTTGCTACCCCCATTGCCCACCGCGGACTTCATACCGAGATCCGTCCCGAGAACTCGCTTGCGGCCATAGACGAGGCGGTCCAGCGCGGCTTTCCCGTCGAGATCGATGTCCAGACGAGTGCCGACGGTCGGGCGATAGTTTTTCACGATTGGAATCTTCATCGCCTAACCGGCTTCGACGCCCGCGTAAAGTTCACCAATTCCGTGGAAATTCAAAAACTTAGGCTCAGCGGGAGCTCAGAACGAATTCCGTTCCTGGAAGATGTTCTCGACCTCGTTAATGGCCGCCAGCCGCTGATTGTTGAAATCAAGAACCGCAAGCGACCTGGAGCGCTTGAACCTGAAGTCTCACGGATTTTGCGCAACTACAAGGGTGCGGTCGCCGTCCACTCGTTCAATCCGTTTTCACTTGGCTGGTTTCGACGCAACCATCCTGGCCTCTGCCGAGGACAGATTTCGTGTTCGTTTGACACCGACGACATGGCGAGCTGGAAGAAGATGATCCTGGCACACTATGGGATGAATTGGATGAGCCGGCCACACTTCATCTCACATCACTGGAAACAGCTCCCGGCAATCGTTCCGACATTACTGCGACTTCTCCTGCGGATGCCGTTACTCACCTGGACGGTGCGAGGCGAAAAGGAGGAAGCTCTCGCAAGGCGGTTCGCAGATAATGTCTTCTTTGAGAGTTATCTTCCCCCTCAAGCTCTCGGGTCTAAGATTGCGAGCGCACCTCCCCAAGCAACTTGAGAAAATCATCCTCGGAAAGGATCTGAATACCCAGCGCAGTTGCCTCGGTCAGTTTGGAGCCGGCGCCTGGCCCGGCAATAACGAAATCCGTCTTGCGACTGACGCTCCCGCTGACGTTGCCTCCGCGAGATCGAATAATCTCCTGCGCTTCGGAGCGCGGCATCCGCTCGAGCGAGCCAGTAAGAACAAACGTCTTTCCAGCAAAAGCATTCTGCACATTTGTCAGGATCGCGCCGCGGGGCTGGATACCGAGAGTGCGGAGCCGCTCGAGGACTTTTCTTCCACGCTCACTTGAAAACCACTCCAACGCCGCGCGTGCGACCACTGGTCCGATCTTGGTCACGGCATCCGAATCGCGCGCATCCTTTCTTTTCGCCCTCTCCGCAAACCCCACATCGATAAGCCGCCTACCGATCCGATCGGCCTCCGGCACGAGACGTTGATAACGTTGAACGAGGTCTTCTCGCTCGGGTTGACTTTTGCTGCGGTTGCTTTTGGCACGCGGATTTGCGCTGACCATTTCTTTCCGCAACCGATCAAGAGCGATGACATCAGCGAGAAGTTGTGAGTCGGCGACTTCGGCTAGCGATTGGTGAAACCTCGCTAGATCATGGGCAGTCTCTTCACCGACCTCGGGGATGGCGAGCGCATTGAGCCAGCGCGCGAGAGGGAGACGGCGAGCTCGCTCGATCGCTTCGAGAAGCTTCCGCGCGTTCTTCTCTCCGAAGACGCGAGGTTCCCCCGCAGTCCCCAAGTTAAGCGAAGACAAGTCGGCCAACTGAAGGTCAAAGATATCCAGGGGTTCGTTAACGAGACCACGCTCAACGAGTTTGTCGGCGACGATTCCACCAAGTGCGTCGAGTTCGAGAGACCCTCTCCTCCCGAAGTACTCCAGCCGCCGGGTCTTCTGAGCGGGACACTGCGGATTCTCGCACACCCAAACCGCGAACTGCGGATCTCTGGTGACCGGCAGGCCGCAAGCGGGACAACGACCGTTGATATGGGTAAAGAAATCAAATGGCTTGGAGTCCGCAGGACGAGCCTCGAGCAGGACAGTGACGACAGCGGGAATCACCTCGCCGGCTTTTTCGATGACGACCGTGTCTCCGATGCGAATATCCTTGCGACGAATCTCGTCTTCATTGTGCAGGGTGGCCCGCGAAATGGTGCTTCCACGAAGCACGACAGGCTCGAGTTCCGCAACCGGCGTCAGCACACCGGTGCGCCCGACCTGAACTGTGATTGCACGCAGGCGCGTCGTTGCCTGCTCGGCAGGGTATTTCCAGGCTCTCGCCCATTTTGGTGCGCGTGCGGATTCTCCAACTCGTTCGCGCAGCGCACGGTTGTTAAGCTTTATCACCGCGCCATCGGTCTCGAAGCCGAATCGATCGCGAATCACGTCGAGCTCATTGATCGCGTTCAAAATCTCCTCCGCCGAGCCACAGACTCGCGTCCACTCGTGAGTTCGCAGGCCGGCAGTTCTCAACCAATCCAAAACCTCCTGCTGTGTCGGGGGGACATCCTGACCGTCACTGACAACACCGAGCCCGTAGGCAATGAACTCCAGCGGCCGGCGCGCGACAAGTTGGGGGTCGAGGAGCTTTAGAGAGCCGGCAGCCGCATTTCGAGGATTGGCAAATGGTTCCTGACCTGCAGCCCTCATCTCCTCGCACAGGCGCGCGAAAGTCGAAAGCGTCATGAACACTTCACCCCTGACCTCGAGTATCGATGGCCCGGGTCCTTTCAGCCGGAGGGGAATCGCGCGAATGGTTTTCAAGTTCCGGCTGATGTCATCGCCGATCTCGCCATCGCCGCGCGTTGCGCCAGTGACAAAGAGACCTTGCTCGTAACGCAAGCTGATGGCGACACCGTCGACTTTTGGCTCGACAAGCCAGTCCAACGACTCTCCAGGCAAAGCCTTGGCGACGCTGCTAACAAACTTCCGCAGACCATCGAGACCCTCCTTCGCGAAAAGGTTGTCGAGTGAGAGCATCGGCATCGGATGACGGACCTGCGCGAAACCTTGGCTGGGCTTGCCACCCACGCGCTGCGTTGGCGAATCCTCGGTAGCGATCTCGGGATGCATCTGCTCGAGATCGCGAAGTTCGCGGAACAACGCGTCGAATTGCTGGTCCGAAATTTCGGGCCTCGCTTGATCGTAGTAGAGCGCGTTGTGCCGCTCAATCTCTTTGCGCAGCCACTCTGCCCGCTGTCCTGCGGTTTCGATCTGAGGCTCTGCCATAAAACCATCCAAT
>DATLIT010000297.1:0-3661 GCA_035539295.1 Terrimicrobiaceae bacterium
ATTCTCCCGAGCGGAACGACCTCCTGCACGCGCGTATCTACAGCCAACAGTCCGAAGAGGTCCTTGGCCTGAAGAACGTCGAGCGCCAGTGCCGCGCCTTCGTTCGCCAGCGCCATTTTCGTCTGCCCACCGGCGGGGGCAGACATTGAACCGGAGCGATCAAGAATCACTAGCAAAGCGACAACGGGTGTTTCTTCGCGCTCCTCGCGTTCAATTCGCACCGGAAGCAAAGTGGATAGCGGCGTGCGAAAGTAGCCGCCGGCGCCAAAACTCTCCTCACCGCCCAGCATCAGGAATGCGCCGCCAAAATCCTTCACCCATCTCTCCAGGGTTCTCATCTGCTCGTCAGAAAAGTCGGCGGCAGGAGCTTCGGAGAAAACGATCAAATCAAAGGCTTCGAATCCTTCAAGGTCTGTGGCCAAGCCATCGGGGGGTCGAATCTCGACTTCAACCTCCGAGGCGCGCATTGCTTGCGCCAAACTTTCAGCCTGGGTGGGGTTTCGGTCGATGATGAGCACTCTTGGCCGGCCAGAGTGCGCGACGGCCACCTTCTTGCGGTTATTTTCCACGGCTGAGTCCTCGGGCGCCTTCACTTCCACCTCGTAGAGGGCCATGCGGCCTTCGGCTCGCAGGTTTGGAAAGGAAACCTCTGAAACTCCTTTGGTGAGCTCTCTTTGAACCTCACTGACGAGCAGATCATTCTGATAAACACGGATTGACGCCGCGGGCATCGGTGAGGTCGAGAACACCTGCGCCGAAAGGTCGAAAGTTTCTCCCTCTCGCAAGGAGTTTGGCAGTTTGATCGAGACCACCGCAGCGTCCTTTTCAGAAAGCGCCGGAACCGGGACGGTATCAATTTCGACATTCTGCAGCTGCGCGGCAGTTTCTATGGGATTTCGACCAGCGGTGGGAATTCCATCGCTAAAAAGCACGATACGCGCCGGGCGGTCGGCGGGCAGGAGAGTTGCAGCGAATTCGAGGGCCGCCGACAGGTCGGTTTCCTCGTCATCTTTCTCGGCAAGCGGCGCCTCTCGCGCATTGCTTTCGCCAAATCCTCTGACTACCCGCGGCGCGCGCGCGAACGCCACCTCCGCGACGCGGTTGGGATGGCTCGCGGCGAACGTCGCGGCCGTCGCCGCGTTCTGGCTCTGCATGTCGCCGCCGATGCTGGCCGAGACATCGCGTAGCAGAACGACAGCCGGATCCGTTGTCTTCGTCAACCATCGCGGTCCTGCCAACGCGAGTGCGAGCAACGAACAAATGAGCACGCGGAGCAGTGCGCACCACGCTTTCTGCCGGTTCGGCCAACGAGTCAGCGAATTTCGCGTCCCGAGCCACTGGGCGAGAATCGCCGCGGGGATCAGAAGAAGAAAGGCTGGCCTGTCAAAATCAACCATCGACGGCCGTCACGCCGTCATGGCAGCTCCCTTTTGACTACCGACGATTTTCGCTGGCCGGACGATCTGATCTACGGCCGGACCCGAGCCCGCCTGGAAGATGAATTCGTAGGGCTTACCAGTCGGAGAAAACACCAAGACTTTCTCGCAAAGAAAGCGCGACTCGCGCTCAGTCAATGACCCGGCAAGCGGCACCTCGTGCACGCGCGGACTGCTGCGGCCAGAGCTCACGAAAAATAACCTGCCGTCGCTGAGCCGTGCCAACCATCCAAGAACCCCTTTGGGCTTCGCTGGTCCGGCGGCGATGATGCACGGCGCGCCAATCTCGACCGGTGCGCCTTGACCGTGCAAGGCAACGCGAAATTCTGCCGGCAATTCGTTGGGCGATCCTGTCGAACTTCCCGTGGCCGCCACTAGCTTCTTCCAGGCAAGCCAGAGAGTCGCTCGCACACCACGAAGAAGACCCGGCAGAAACGTCCAGGTCAGGCCTAAAGCGACAATCGCCACGATCAGTGCGACGAGAGGGTGCCAAAGCAGGAGACCGAGCCCGCCGAGGACCACGGCGTCTCCGCCGAGACTCAAGCCGATGTTGGAAATCGGCTCCGGCGAGAAGTTCGCCACCAATCGTGTTCCCGCCTTCGCTGCGTGGGCCGTCAGTGCTGCTCCCCCGGCGAGGAGAACTGCAATTACTTTGATGCTGGGATCGGCTTGCCCCAGAGCAAGGACGGCGAGCAATGCGCCACCCAAGGGCCGGACAAACGTGTGGAGCGCATCATTGGCAGAATCGATCCACGGGATTTTGTCGGCGAAAAATTCCAGGAAATAGAGTGCCCCTGCAATGGCAATCACCCAGGGATCGCCGAGGATGAAAAGATCTTGGAGGTTGGAAGGCAAGACCACCCATCCAAAGTGAACGGCCATCCCCGTGACGAATACGGTTAAGTAAAGATTGATACCCGCCAGGGTAGCCAGCCCAAGCGCAACGCTCAGTGTTTCCAGCACATCCATGGACCGAATATCCTGCAAGTCCCTGCGATGTCACGTGATTTTACAGCAGCAAAACAGCCCCTCCGCAAGAGCAGAGGTCGCTAATAGGTAGCTGGAAAACGCTCGACTAAAACGAGAAAGTTACCTTGGCGCCACCCCAGAAGGTGCTTGGCTCGGTGCCGACCAAGCCCTCCCATTGATAGCTGTAAGCGCCATACCCGTAGACCGTGATCACATTATTGATCTTGATGGGCAATCCGATGCCCACTTCGACGTGATTGGCGCCTGTAAAAAACTCGAATCCGGCTTCGTTGTCGGCGGTTCTGGGGTTGTAATCAAAGGTGGCTGCAAATCCAAACCAAGGAGCCAGAGAAATGATGTCCTTATAGATGGGGATGCCGGCGTCCAGGCGTGCGATCAGGTAGCTGGAGGCAGTCTTCACGGCACCCGTGCCCCGCTCGAAATTCTCGAAGTCAGGTCCAAGATTGAAATAATAGACGACCGAAGGAACCAGCGTAATTCCCGCAGGCAGATGGAACGTGTATGCGACCGTCCAGTTCAGCTCATTCTGGTAAAGGACTGAATTGAGGAAGTAGTAAAACGTATACCCCATACCGACGGCCAAATCGCCGAAGGTGTGCACGTAATTCACCGTCGCGTCGAATTCCTTGTACCTCGTGTTGCCGAGACCGAAAGCCATCCAGCCGCCAAGGGTGATGGTATCGTGTTCGGTGGGCATGAACGAAACGTTCACCAGCGTCCAGTAAAGGCTGGAGCCATACCTCTGCAGATTGCCGTCTTGGTCAAACCTAATAACGTTGACTCCCCGGAACATGTAAAGGCTGTCCCAACCGGTGCTCACCGAGGCGCCCCACCATTTGCGCGCCTCCTCCACGGCAACATTTTCTTGAAGCGTCTTCTTGCCTTCGCCTGCAAGAGCCGGCTGGCTCGAAAGCAGACCAGCGATGCCGACGGCAGCAAGGATCCCTGTGATTGATTTCATTCGTTCTTTTCCTTTGTTTTTGGTTAGCGCAGTCGCTCGACCGCATTCAGAGGAAGTACGAAAACCCTGTTTGGGCCCGAAACGACGCAAGGCACCATGCACAAGCACGTAATGTGCCAAGGGTTGTGGAAGTGTTCTCAACCGCGCAGCAGCTTGATTGCGTCCGAATTTTTGACCGAATCGCGACAGCGATTGTCGAAAATTTTCGCGCTCGCCCAAGCCACCTACCGGGTTTGTCGCGAAGCCAAGACCTTACGACGAGACGATGTTGATG
>DATLIT010000298.1:0-4215 GCA_035539295.1 Terrimicrobiaceae bacterium
GGAGCGGACGATTGAGAACATCGGCGACAATTTGGCGCCAGAGCGGACTTGCGAGTCCATTTCCAGAGGCGACCAGTCTTTCCAGCGGAGCACCGCAACCGACCATCACGTCCACGATCTGGCGGAGGGCGAAAGCCACGCCCTCGAGGAGGGCTCGGACCATATGGCCAGACCCATGGCGCAGCGTCAGGCCGATAAAAGCCCCTTTCGCTCGTGGATCCATCAGTGGCGATCTCTCACCGACGAGATAGGGCAGGAAGACGAGATCTTCGGCACCGGGCTCGACTTCGCTCGCCATCTTGTCCAACTCGGCATAGGACCATTTGTTGCCGCCGAGAGTTTGACGTAACCAGCGCAGGGCCATTCCCGCCGAGAGCATCGCGCCGAGCAGATACCAGCGATCCTTTGGGGCGTGACAAAACGTATGCAATCGGAGTTGCGGATCGAAAAGCGGCGTGGTAAGAGGCGCGAAGACCTGACCGCCCGTTCCCACCGTTACCGATCCCTGTGGTGGATCGATCAGTCCATTGCCTACTGCCTGCGCCGGCTGGTCCGCGCATCCGGCGCACACGGGAATTCCCGGCGGCAAACCGAGTTCGTCCGCGGCAGCCCGGCAGAGCTTGCCCACGATTTCTGCTGAAGGGTGTGCCCGCGGGAAAATCGACCTGGGAAAGGCGAGGCGGTCGATCACATCGTCGGCCCACGCACGCGCGGCAACATTGAAGAGTCCGGTGGCGGCGGCGTCGCTCTGGTCTGTGCAGAGCTCGTCCGTGAGCCGAAATCGCACATAATCCTTCGGCATCAGCAAAGTCGCCGTGTGGTCGAGCGACCCAGGATCGTGTTTCTGCAGCCATGCCAACGTTGAAATCATGAAGCCCGCCGCGGGCGCGGTACCACAAGTCGACGCGAGCAACTCTGTTCCGATTCTTTCTTGGATCTCGGGCAAGAGTGCCGCGCTGCGTTGGTCAGCCCAGATGATCGCCGGACCCTGCGGCTGCCGGTCAGTGCCCATCGGAACGAAACCGTGCATTTGTCCCGAAAATCCGATCGCCAGGATTTCAGGGTTTGATGCCTGCTGCAATGCCTGGCGAACTGCCGTGGCCGTGGCGGTCCACCAATCGGTTGCGTTCTGCTCGGCATAGCCGGGCTTGGGCGTAAGGATGGGATATTCAGCGGTCCCGAGACCTTGGATGGCGCCTTCCAGCGAGGATACCACCACCTTGACACTGGAGGTGCCCAAATCGATGCCAAGCAATGCTCTCATCTAGACTCCTTTTTCGACGTGTGGTTTCCGAAAATTTGAGACTCCATACTAATGCTATGGCTGGATATCCAACGAACGAGTTGTCGGGACCGCTTGTTTCAAGCGCTCAGCAAAATCCATAGGCGCTTGGCACAAGCGCCTCTACAAACCTTTAGAATTTGTCGCGAGTCGGTACACTATTAATTAGAATGGCTTCGTCAGATGCGCGCAGACGTCAGCTCGAAGCAAGCTCGTGCCCGAGGGGCTGTGCATTTCGCATCATTGGCTGCTTCGGTCTTAGGCACAAGCTAATGTTCGAGGGAATGGTTCTGACGTGCCGGCTGCAGAGATCTACGCACGTTTTAACCAGAGGTGCGCCATCCAGCGGTCGCGGACGAGCGCAAGCGCGATCGCGAGGATCATTGTGGCGCCCCAGATAGCCTGCGTCAGGTGCGGGCTGAGTCCGAGCAGGTTAAAACCGGTCGAGATCACCTGGAGAAGAACGAGCGAGAGCACCAGGCCGAGAACTTTTCCGAAACCGCCATTTGGATCGACACCGCCCAAAACCGCAGCGAGAATGGTTATGAGCAGATAAGATTCAGCGTATCCTGCGCGCGCCGAGTTGAAGCGCGCCATCATTACGGTTGCCGCCACCCAGCAGAGGATGCTTGAGAGGACATAAACTCCGACCAGCATCCATTCGGTTGGAACTCCAGAGTAACGCGTCGCGCGTTCGTTCGATCCGATCATGCGCACCGACACGCCAAAGGGGGCGTGGTTCATGATCACCGCGACGATGATGGCGCAGATGATAAAGATAATCATCGCCACCGGAATTCCGAAGAGTACGCCGTTACCTAGGAAGAGGATCGCCGGTGGGAAGCCGCCGATCACACCGCCGCTGGTCGCGAACACGGCAATCCCTTTAACTGCGGTCATCGTGCCGAGGGTGACGAGAATTGGATGAACGCCGAGAAAGGCAACGATTAATCCGGTGATCAACCCCACGATCAAAGAAGTGACGAGTCCGGAGGCAAACGCCAGCGCGATCACGCCCGCGGTGATATGCGCCGGACTCTCGGGACCGAGCATCTTCGTCATAATCGCGGCCATGACCAAGGCAGAAAGATTTGCGGTGGCAATGATGGCAAGGTTCAGCCCGCCGCTCATCAGCGGGATCATCATGGCGAGGGCGAGGATTCCGAGCTCCGGCATTTGAAAGGCGATCGAACGAAGAGAGTCGCCGGAAAGGAACCGGGCGGGGGCCAGGGAGCTAAAGACAATAACTGCAATCAGGAGTAGCCCGGTCAGCATGGTCACGGTAGGGTCTCGCCCGAGCCAATCGGCCAGCGACGGACGCGGGGCTGCGGAAGCTGGTGGGGTTGTAGCGGCGTCAGACGACATTGCCTACGGCCCTTCCTTGCTGGCGCTTCGCCGCGATCGCAGTTGCGCTTACGCTGATGAGAATGATGATGCCGGTAACAAATCCAAAGGAGTAGGACGATACGCCTAGCAAGGTCAGCCCATTCTGAACTATCGCCAGCAAGACAATTCCGAGGATCGTTCCAATCACCGTCCCGATTCCGCCCTGCAGGCTAGCGCCGCCCAGGACGACGGCCGCGAGCACGTCGAGCTCCCGCCCGATCAGCGCGTTGGGCACAACCTCTTCCACGCGGTGTGCCTGGACCAGTCCCGCGATCCCGGCCGTTAATCCGGAGTAGCCGTAGACGAAACATTGCAGGCCGACCAAGTTGCACCCCATGCGCTTGGCTCCTTCGACATTTCCTCCCAGCCCGTAGATTTGACGGCCGATAGAGAGACGGTTCAGGAGGATGGCGGTGATGATGAGAACGATCGCCGCGACGAGGACCGGAAAAGGAATTCCCAAAGGCGCGATCGTCTCCGTAAACCAGTCAGGCAAGTCGTAGATCGACACTCCATCCGTCAAGAACATCAGCACCGCAAAATAGAATGTCATTGTCGAAATGGTGACAATAACCGACAGAGCTTGGAGGTAGTGAATCAGGAGAGCATTCACTACTCCGAGCACGGCGCCGAAAACCGCCGACAATGCAAAGGCTATCATCCAATTGCCCCCGATTTGGACGAGAATCGTCGCGACGATATATTGGGTCACCGCAGCGATCGCGGCAAAGGAGATGTCGATCCCCCCAGCGATGAGCACAACCAACAGACCCGCTGCCATGATCGCCATCACCGAGTAGCTCTCCAACAACGTCACGAGGTTACTGACTGATAAAAATCCGGGAGACAGGGCGGAGAAGAAGGCTCCCAAGAGAACGATAATACTCGCGATTTGAACTTCGTGGCGGCGAAACGCCGCTTTGACGGAGTGGCTAGCGTTAGGCATGAATCGAATCTCTTAGTTCGTGCTCACTCACGTCATGAGGATTGTAGGTGGCGACACTGCGCCCTTCTCGCATCACCATAATTCGATGGCTCTGGTGCAAGACTTCTTCGACCTCATCTGAGATCAGCAAGATCGCAAGGCCACGCGTCGCGAGAGTGTCTACGATTTGGAAAATTCCGGCCTTGGCGCCGATGTCCACGCCGACCGTCGGCGAATCCAAAATGAGCACGCGCGGATTCGTCGCGAGCCACTTGGCGAGCACCACTCGCTGCTGATTGCCGCCGGAGAGCTGTTGCACCGGCCTATCAGCGGTGGTCGTCTTCACGCGCAGCTCCTTGAAAATCCACCGGTTGATGGTTCTGGAGCGGCGTCCTCCATCGATGAGACCCAATGGGCCGGTCAATCGATCCAAGACGGAGATGACCGTATTGTCAGCGATGGTTTGCGGCATCACCAATCCAAGTGAGAGTCGATCCTCGGAAACGTAGGCGATGCCGTGACGGATCGCGTCGCGATTGTTGCGAAGATCGACGCGTTCTCCGTTGACTCGGATCTCCCCGGAGTCCGGCGGATACATCCCAAAGAGCGAAAGTGCGAGCTC
>DATLIT010000299.1:0-5463 GCA_035539295.1 Terrimicrobiaceae bacterium
AAGCGCGAGTCTTCGGCAAGGATCCGTTGCGTCCGATCGCCAAGTTTGTCCAGGAGGATATCCCGCTGACGGGGAGCTGGTCGCTCGCTTCCAGCGAAGTCGCCGCGCGCTGCGGACTCGATACCTTGGAAAACTACATCGAATTCCACGCCGGCAGCCGGACGTTCGCCCCCCCCGACGACTTCATCGTTCTGCAAGTTTACGGACATTATGCTTCACGGGATGGCAGCATGGAGGGACACATTCCATCGGGCTACATTTACGGGAGTTCACGCCACACGCGGCGCGGCCGGTATTACTATGAGAATATCCCGGGAGTGCGCATCGATCGCGAGTTCCAGCCCTTCGCATTGACAGTGAATCCGTTCGTGCGCAACACGCGCATGTCCGTCCTCCTGGTGGAGGACGGCCGGACGATCTATGAAGGACCGTGGCTTCCGGTGAAGGCAAAGTCCGTCCTCCGATGGACGCTGCCACCACGCGAGGTGCGCGAGAAAACGGGCACCGTCTGTCTGATCACTCGCAGCGAGGAGAAAACGAGCACCTTCGTCGGAATGATGCACGCATCGACAGGCAAGATCGCGAGCCTCGACCACATGCACCCTTTTTTCGCGGCGCTGTATTGAGCTATGGAAGTCTTGGCCATTATCGGCGCCCGGTCGGGATCCAAATCCGTAAAGGACAAGAACATCGCTCTGGTCGATGGAAAGCCGCTCCTCGGACGCATCATTGAGACCGCCCGCTCTTCACGCAATGTAAACCGCGTGGTCGTCTCGACCGATTCTCCCGAGTATGCGGCTGTGGCGCGCGACTATCACGCCGAGACGCCATTTCTGCGTCCCGCCGAGCTGGCCGGAGAACTTTCGCCGGAATTCGAGTACGTTCGACATGCCCTCCAATGGCTCGAGGCAAATGAGGGCTACGTGCCAGACATCGCAGTGCGCTGCATGGCGACGGTTCCCCTTCAACGCACGGAAGACATCGAGGGCGTCATCCGTTTGCTCGCGAACGACCCTTCGGCCGAGTCTGCTGTCGTCGTTGCCGAAGCACGCCAGCATCCCCTCAAAGCCCTTAAAGTGATACCGGGCCCGCGCGGAGATCGGCTCGTGGGTTATTTTTCGGAGTCCGGCCGGGATGTCACCCCGATCGCCCGCCAAAATTATGCCAGGGCGTACTATCGGGCGAACATCATCGCTTTCCGCCCGCAGGTCATCGAGCGCACGAAATCGCTTACCGGCGATGAAGTGCGAGCCTACGTCTTCCCGCAGGAGCGCGGACTGGATATCGACAGTGAATGCGACCTGCGTATTGCATCCTTCCTGGCGGCCTCGGAAAAAGCGTAGACATGATCCGCTGCGTGGCGTTCGATTTCGACGGAGTGTTCACCGACAATGCCGTCTATGTGTTGCAGGATGGCACTGAAATGGTCCGTTGCACTCGCGCCGACGGACTGGGACTGCAGCAACTGCAAGCGAAAGGGCTCGCGATTGTCGTAATTTCGACCGAAAAGAACCCCATCGTCAGCGCGCGGTGCGCGAAGCTCGGTGTTGAATGCGTGCAGGACAGTGCGGACAAGGTGTGCTCGCTCGAAGGCTTTCTTAAGCACCTGGGGATTTCGCTCGAAGAGACAGCGTTTCTCGGAAACGATGTGAATGACTCTGCTGTCCTAAAAGCAGTCGGATTTCCCGCAGTGGTGGCTGATGCGCACCCCGACGTCGTGTCGCTCGCAAGACATCGCACCAGCAGACCCGGAGGACATGGAGCGGTTCGCGAATTTAGCGAGTTCCTCCTCTCCTCCGGCCTTCTGCAAACGAACGCACCGAATGAGTCCGCTCTTTTCTCTCAAGGATAAAGTCATTGTCATCACCGGGGGCCTGGGCCAGCTTGGCCTCGCCTATGCGCGATGCCTGGCCGGACAAGGTGCGCGAGTCGCGCTGCTCGACATCGCGACGACTCCCGGTTTGCCCGAAGATCTCTCGACAAATCCGAACGTGCGTTATTTCGCGGTCGACGTAACCAACCGCGCTGCGCTCGAAGCGGCGTTGACCGCTCTCGAAGCCGACTGGGGACCACCGCATTGCCTCGTCAACAATGCCGGCCTCGATTCTCCTCCAGGGAGCCCCGCCGAAGAGAATGGACCGTTCGAAACGTATCCGGAGTCTTCGTGGGACAAAGTCATGGCCGCAAACGCGAAGGGGCCTTTTCTTTGTTGTCAAGTCTTCGGCGGCGCGATGGCACGCGAGGGGCGAGGGAGCATTGTCAACATCGGTTCGATCTATGGCGCAGTGTCGCCGGACCAACGCGTCTATGAATATCGACGGCAGGAAGGCGGAGCTTTCTATAAGCCTGTGGCCTATTCTGCCTCAAAATCCTCTCTCTATAATCTCACCCGTTACCTTGCTACCTACTGGGCACGGAACGGCGTGCGCGTGAACACCCTGACTCTCGCGGGCGTCTACAACAATCAGGACCCCCAGTTCCTCGATGGCTACCTGCAACGCGTGCCTCTCGGCCGCATGGCGCAGCCGGAAGATTACTTCGGCCCGATCATCTTCCTTCTTTCTGAAGCCTCCGCATACGTAACTGGCGCCAATCTGACCGCCGATGGCGGATGGACCGCCTGGTAGCATACCCGTGGGGAGCGCACGCTTCCCCGCGTGCAATTTCCGGCGTCCCGCCGGAAGACTCTGCTCGGCGAGACGCCGAACAGCACACGCGAGACGCGTATGCTCCCCTCTTCACCACATGACCCGCAAGCAATGGATCTTGTTTTTTCTGAAATCGGCAACCTGATTGGCGGCCGGGAAGTTCCCGCTTCAACGGGGGCGCGATTCGACAAAATCAATCCCCACGACGGCAGCCGGCTGTGGGTCGTGGCTCGCTCGGACGCCGAGGACGTCGCCCGGGCCGTTGCGACAGCGAAGGAAGCGCAGCCTTCTTGGGCCCGTCTTTCCCCCGTTGGCAGAGGAGAGATCCTCCGGTCGATCGCAACTGCTCTCCTGAGCCATCGTGACGACGTCGCCGGGGTTGTCGCGTGCGAGACCGGCAAGTCGCTCGCAAATGCCCGCAGCGAAACGGAGGCGGCGGCATCGCTCGGCTTCTTTTACGCGGGAGAAGGACAGCGTCTCTACGGGCGAACCACCACGAGCGGGGTCGCGAACAAGTTCGCCATGACGGTCCGCCAGCCCGTCGGCGTAGCCGGGCTGATCATCGCCGCCAACACCCCTATCGCAAACGTGGCCTGGAAGGTGTTTCCAGCGCTCATCTGCGGGAACTCGGCTGTTCTAAAATCAGCAGAGGATACACCAGCAACGGCCGCCCTGTTCGGGCGGATCGCCAAAGAAGCGGGACTGCCGCATGGCGTTTTGAACATTGTCCATGGATACGGCCCTGAGGCGGGCGCGCCGCTCGTTGCTCACAAGGACGTCGGTGTCCTCAGTTTCACCGGTTCCAGCGCCGTTGGCCGCGAAATTGCAATCGTCGCGGGCCGCCGTCTCGCAAAGCTTTCGCTCGAATTGGGTGGGAAGAACCCGCTCGTTGTCTGCGATGACGCCGATCTCGACGAAGCGGTTCGGTGGGCTCTTCTCTCAGCGTTCAGCAACGCCGGGCAACGATGCGCTGCCGGAAGCCGGATTATTGCTTTCGACTCCATCTACGAGGAATTCCGCGCGCGTCTGCTTGAGGCCACCAGCAAACTTCGGGTGGGGCCTGCGGACGAAGACGACTTCGGACCAGTTATCAATAGGCGCCAGCTCGAGAAGATGTTGAAGGCCATTGAAGACGCTGTCGCATCCGGAGCCAGCCTGATCACAGGCGGGCACCGAATGAACGGCCCAGCGCACGCCAACGGCTTTTACCTGGCTCCAACCCTCTTGGAAGGTGCGGATCCAGACGCCGAGATTTCGACCTGTGAATTGTTCGGCCCAATCGCTTGTCTGTATCGAGCAAAGGATTTCGCGCAGGCGCTCGCGCTCGCAAACCGGTCGCATTATGGCCTCACCGCGTGCATTCATACCAAGAACTTCCACCGGGCCATGGAGTTCTCGCTGGCTGTCCAGTCGGGCGTGGCCGTGGTTAATGCAGGCACCTTCGGCAGCGAACCGCACATGCCATTCGGCGGGGTAAAGGGCTCGGGCAACGGGACGCGCGAGCCGGGCACCGAAGCGCTCGATATATATTCCAACTTGAAGGATCTCTATTTCAGCGTCGATCCGTCCAAGGCATCGTAGCGAGCTCCCATTCGTGCAAGACCTTGCCTACGTCCCTCAGGAGGAGATCCGCCGCGTCCTCTCCCTTCCCATCGATCGATTCGTCCGTGCGCGGCTATTCGCCGCAATCTGCCGCATCAATACCCTCTACATGATTTCGTATGCGGGCTCAGGGCATATCGGCAGCAGCTTTAGCAGCCTCGATATCGTTTCCTGGCTCTTCCTCGAAGAAATGGAAAACGCGACCGGGAAATACCAGGACATCTATTTTTCTTCGAAGGGCCATGATGCTCCGGGTCTTTACGCTGCCTTGATCGGTCTGGGGCTGTTGGAATTTCCTCTGCTTCATAGACTCCGCCGCCTCGGTGGGTTGCCTGGACACCCGGATATCCATACCCCTTACTGCCACACCAACACGGGACCGCTCGGCATGGGCATCTCCAAGGCAAAAGGCATGCTGAAAGCCCGCCGCCTGCTGGGACAGCCTGGCCGCGTTTTCGTTCTCATGGGCGACGGGGAGTTGCAGGAAGGACAAGTTTGGGAATCCCTCGTCAGCGCTGCCAACGACGGCCTCGAAGCGCTCACTGTCATTGTGGATCATAATAAGATCCAATCCGACACCTGGGTAAAGGACGTCAGCGATTTGGGAGATCTGGAAGCCAAGTTTCAAGCCTTTGGCTGGGGAACGGCGTGCTGCAGCGGACATGATTTTGCCGGATTGCAGCAGGCACTGAGCAAATTGAAGGAAGCTTCAGGAAAGCCGGGAATTCTGCTTGCGGACACTTTGAAAGGTCGAGGGGTTGGTTTCATGGAGGAAGGTCCACAGGACGGGCTCTATGCTTATCATAGCGGGGCGCCTTCACACGAAGTCTACGAGCGCGCGTTGAGCGAGTTGCAAGACATGCTCACCTCACTCGTTTCCGAAGCAGGGATTCCTGAGATTCGCTGGCTTACAACTCAGCGTCCCGCTATCGCTCCACTCCAAGCACCGCAAAAGCTCGTCGTCGCCTACTCCCACGCGCTGGTTAGCCAAGCTGAGAAGAATCCCCGCCTTGTCGCTCTCGATGCGGATCTTGTGTTGGATTGCGGACTTATCCCGTTTCGGAAGAAGTTCCCTGATCGCTTCGTCGAGTGTGGCATTGCCGAGCAGGATATGGCGTCACAGGCTGGCGGCATGGCTCTTCAAGGCGCGCTGCCTCTTGTTCATTCCTTCGCCTGCTTTCTCTCCACGCGTCCAAACGAGCAGATCTATAAC
>DATLIT010000300.1:0-8852 GCA_035539295.1 Terrimicrobiaceae bacterium
GCCAACCACCCGATGATGACACGCGATGCCACAGCCATCCTGCCTTGAGAGCCAGCTCAGTAGTTTGCGCGAGATATTTCCAAAGTTCACGTCGGTGCCGCCATCCATCTTGGTCGCCGCAATCGGAACGTTCGCTCGACCTTCAAGAAGCAGTGGCGCCCACGAGGCGATGGTGGCGCGGTCGGTGGTGAACTCCATTTCCCTAAAAAAATGGTGAGCCGACATCGCCGCATGGCGCGCTTTGAGAAAGTCAACCTGCTCCTGGCCATGGACGAAGCTGAGATGCGGGACAGGATTGATAAATTCCTTCGGATTATCGACCATTCCCTGTGCCATCGCGTAGCTCCAGAATTGCTTGGAATATTCAAACTGTTCGAAAATCTCGATAGCCTTGGTGACGTCGACCGTCCCATCCGCTTGGCGATGCGGAGTGTAGCTCAGCTCGCAAATCCCGGCGTGTCCGGTTCCGGCATTGTTCCAACCGTCCGAACTCTCCTGGGAAAGACCTTCGGTCACCTCATAAATCTGGATTCGCAGACGAGGTTCCAGACATTTCGCCATCGCGGCAAGATTGGCGGACATGACTCCACTGCCGATGATGATCACGTCCGGTTTTTCGATATGGGTCGCGTGCATGCCAGGCCCGAATTTCCGATTAGCGCAGGAACCCCTCGTGCAATCCTCCGTCGACGGTAATAACCTGACCTGTGGTCTTGCTCAGACGATCGCTTACCAGCAGAAAGTAGGTTTCCGCTTGATCTGCTGGGGTAATCGGCGATCGCGTCAGCGTTCGATCTGCGTAGAACTGAGCAAGCTTGTTCACGAGTGATTCGGTTTCCTCGTCCTCTGTGTAGGGGATCTCGTACTTGGCAAGCGAGCCGATAACGCGGTCGCGCGGGAACATGGCACTGCCCTTCACCACTGTCGCCGGCGCCACGCCATTGACGCGCACCAACGGCGCAAGCTCGATGGCCAGCTCGCGCACCAGGTGATTCGCAGCCGCCTTGGACGCGTCGTAGGCAACACTGCCTTTCTTGGCGACCACCGCATTCGCGCTACTGGTGAGGACCAGCTTGCCGCGCAAGCCCTGTTCTTTCCAAGTCCTCGCGGCTTCGTCGCCAACAAGATAGCTCCCGGTCACGTTGATATTGAAGGTGACCGCCCATTTGTCGTCAGGGATGTGTCCGGTAGTGTCGCTCGGGACAAAGATACCTGCCGTGACGCAGATGGAGTCAAAACCTCCGTAAGCCAAGGCGACCTGGTCAAGCATCTCCCGAATCGATTTGCGATCGGTAATATTTGCCGAAAGACCGATCGCCAGACCACACCCGGAAACTCCTGAGCCTGCCACGCCAATGCCGGTCCCGTATTTGCCTTCGATCTCTTTTGCCGTCGCCTCGGCGGCTTCCTTGTTCAAGTCGACGCTCACGATGTGGGCGCCATCCTTGACGAGTCGATGCGCGGTTTCCTTGCCAATGCCGCTGCCAGCACCCACGACCACGACAACTTGGCGGGCGAGCTCCTTTTCCGCTGGCATCCGCTGGAGCTTCGCTTCTTCGAGCAGCCAATACTCGATATCGAAAGCTTCCTGCTGGGGCAGGGCGATGTATTCATCGATGGCTTCCGCTCCGCGCATCACTTCGACCGCGCAGTTGTAAAACTCTGCCGTAACGCGCGACTCGGACTTGTCCTTGCCCCACGCGATCATGCCCAAACCGGGAATAAGGATAACGGTTGGATTTGCGTCGCGCATCGCCGGGGAATTCTCGCGTTTGCAGGTCCTGTAGTAATCGGCATAGTCTTGGCGGTATTTGACCAAGCCGTCGGAAAGCTTTTGTTTCAAGCTAGCCGCATCCTCCGCCTGCGGATTCCAATCCACGTAGAGAGGCTTGATCTTCGTGCGGAGAAAATGATCCGGACAACTGGTGCCTAGTTCGGAGAGGCGCGGCGCGTCGTTCGAGTTTACGAAGCGCAAGATCTTCTCGTCGTCCTGAATAGTGCCAATGAAGCGCTTTTGCTGAGAGACCTGGCCCCGCAGCCACGGTAGGATGCGCGCCAGCGCGGCCCGCCGCTCGGGTTGGCTAAGCGATTGGTATTTGGCTCCGCCGAAGGCTTTAGCGTCTCCGCCGTTGGCTTGATATTTATCGTCGATGTATTGTGCGGCCTTCTCAATGAAGCGCAAGGTCTCTGTGTAGCAGAGCTTGTCATCGTCATGCCAGGAAATGAATCCGTGTTGACCCATCATAATAGCACGGACGTCCGGGTTCTTCTGAACGATGTCCTGCATTGCCAGTCCCAGCTCAAATCCAGGGCGCATCCAGCGGACATAGGCCATCTCATCGCCGAATATTTCCTTGGTCAGCTCCTCGCAACGACGGCTTGCCGCCACAGAAATGATTGCATTCGGATGCATATGATCGACGTGCTTTGCGGAAATGAAACTATGCAAGGGAGTATCGATCGAACTGGCGCGTGGGTTGAGATTGAAAGTTGCATGGAAATACATGGCGACCATGTCATCCTCGGCCTGCGACTTTAGACCTTTATCATTGCGTCCCGTGTAAAGCTTTTGCAGATCAAGCAGCTTCTGCTGGTAAAGCGAGGAGAAGTTCTCACGCTTCGAAGTCCGCAAATCGCCTCCGGATCCCTTCACCCAAAG
This sequence comes from Terrimicrobiaceae bacterium, assembly GCA_035539295.1. Classification (GTDB taxonomy): domain Bacteria; phylum Verrucomicrobiota; class Verrucomicrobiia; order Chthoniobacterales; family Terrimicrobiaceae; genus DASTFP01. The sequence continues at coordinate 2,660 of DATLIT010000300.1, forward strand.
CACTTCCGTCTCTTGGCTGGTTAAGGGATCCTTTTCTTTGATCTTCGCGGAAGTATTTCCCCCGCCTGTATTAGTTATCCGTTGATCGCTGCCCAGCAGATTCGAGCGATACACCAGCCGATCAACGGGATCGAGTTTCGATGCGACTGCGTCGTCCCAAAGATAGTTTACGAATTTATAAGTCATAATTAGGTTGAAAGTTTAAGTTCGGCAAAGCGACGATAAGCGTCTTGCCAATTGGCTACATCAATGGGCTTGAAGGTCCTAAGGGGAAAAGAATTGCTGACAATTTCGCGCAGGGCGGAAAGCGACTCTACTTGTCCAAGAGCGATCGCTTGAATAAGGATGTTTCCTGCGGCGGTGGCCTCCACCGGTCCGGCGACCACCTCGCGACTTGTGGCGTTGGCGGCAAACTGGTTCAGCAGGGCGCTCTGGCTGCCGCCGCCAACAATGTGCAACCGCCTGATCGAGCGCCGGGTCAGTCCTTCGATTTCCTCGAGAGCCGCACGATAGGAAAGCGCCAGACTTTCCAGAATACAGCGGGCGAATTGGCTGCGAGTCTCCGGCGGCGGCTGCCCGGTCTCTCGGCAATAGGCGGCGATCAGCGCGGGCATGTCACCGGATTTTGCAAAGCGCGCGGCGTTCGGATTAATCAACGAGCGGAAAGGCTCAGCGTCATTGGCTTCCGCGGTGAGACTCGCATAGTCGAGTTCGACACCCTGTTTCGCCCAGACGCGTCGCGATTCCTGCAGAATCCAAAGCCCGACAATGTTCTTGAGGAACCGCGTCGTTCCCCCATATCCGGACTCGTTAGTGAAATTATGTTCGCGGCTTTCTTCATTGATGAGCGGCTCGGACAGCTCCACCCCTATTAACGACCAAGTTCCGGAGGAAAGGTACGCCCAGTCGTTGCTTTGTGCGGGAACCGCGGCGACAGCCTCACCGGTGTCATGTGAACAAGTTGCGATCACCTGCAGGCCGGTTAATCCAGTCTCAGCGCAGACATCCGGCAACAAGGGTCCCACTACGGTGCCTGGGCGCACCACTTTCGGGAAAATCTTTCTCGGAAACTCGCAAAGTTCGATCAGGCGCTCCGACCAGGAGCGCGTGCGAGGATTGTAGAGCTGCGTCGTGCTCGCCAGGCTTTCATCAACGCAGGCCACCCCGGAAAAAAGGTAGTTGAAGTAGTCTCCAATTGTTAGAAAACAATCTGCAGCCTCGAGGAGCGCCCGGCTTTTCTCCAAATCCGAGGCAAGGTGATAGATAGTATTGATGGGCATAAACTGAATGCCCGTTTCTTCGAAGATTAACTTTGCGCTAACCTTTTCTCGCACCCGGTCGTATGTCGTTGCCGTGCGGTCATCCCGGTAATGAAATGGAGGCGAAATTGCCGGATGCACAGAATTGATCAACACGTAATCAACACCCCACGAGTCGACACTGACGCCGCGGACCGGAATCTTGCGCTTCGCAATTTCGCGCAGACCTGTCTTTAGTTCCTCGTAGATCCGCAAGACATCCCAACGCAGCGACCCATGAACGCGCACGACCGCGCTGGGAAAGCGATGAATCTCCTCGAGAGTCAGTTGGCCGTCCTGAAGCCGTCCTACCATGACGCGTCCGCTCTCTGCGCCGAGATCGCAGGCAATATAGTGGCTTGAGTTCACTTCACTGAGAAGAGAGGAGAGAGAACCGCGGGGACGATTATTTGATCACAGCGATGCAGAGACGAAAAGCGCATTGTCGATGCCGAGGCTTTACCGAGGGTTGATCCTATCTGTCTTTCTGCTCGTGGAGCGCGTCGATGTGGAAGACTTCCTTTAGTTCGCGTGAAGTTGGGCTGTTGTCAGGATTGGACGGCATAATTTCGTTCATGTACGCCCACCAGTTCTTGCAGACGGGCGTGCCGGCAATCGCCGACCAGCGTTCTTCATCTTCGATCTCGCAATAGCCAAAAAGTTGACGACTCTCGTGATCAAGGAATATCGAATACTTCAGCACTCCGTGGCGCTTCAGGACATCTTCCAGCTCGGGCCAGATCGGCGAGTGTCGCCGCTCATATTCCTCCTCCATTCCTCTGTTCACCAACATGACGAAAGCCTTGCGTTTCATAACAGTCAGGACCGCTTGGAAAGAACAGAGCTTTCGTAGGACTTGATATTCTGAAGCCAGTCGGCACCGGTAGGAACGTTTTGGCGGCGACAATACTCATCCCAGATCGCACCGAAGGGGAGTGTCTTGATTTCTTCCAAGAGTGCGAGCCGCTGGGTGTAGTCTCCGTCGCCTTCGAGGATGCGTAATCTCGAGATCGGCTCGAGCAGGGCGAGGAGGAGGGCCTTGATGGCATTCCGAGTGCCGACCACCCATGCCGCTATGCGGTTGATACTTGCATCAAAAAAGTCCAACCCGATGGAGGTGCGGGCGAGGAAATCGCCGCGGACGAGTTCTTCCATAATCGCCTTCGTCGGGTCGTCGAGCGAGACAACGTGATCGCTATCCCATCTCACGCCGCGACTCACGTGCAGCAAGAGCGCGGGAACCCAGCGCAGCACTGACGAGATCTTGTCCGCCAACAACTCCGTTGGATGAAAATGTCCTGCATCAAGGCAATAGAGCTTCTGGTTTTTAATAGCGTAGCCGAGGTAAAATTCATGCGATCCGACGACGTAACTCTCGCTGCCGATGCCGAAAAGTTTGCTTTCGACAGCGTCGAGATTGTGGCTGGGATCAATCGGCTCGGAAAAGATTTCGTCCAACGCTGCCTCAAGCCGATCACGCGGCGCACTTCGGTCAATCGGGGTGTCTTTGTATCCATCCGGAATCCAGAAGTTGGTCACTGCCGGGCTGCCGATTTGCTTTCCCATGTCCGCAGCGATACGACGGCAAACCTGGCCGTGTCCGATCCAGAAGGATCGTATCGCCGGGTCGGAGCTCGACAGCGTGAAGCCGTCATTGGCTAACGGATGAGAAAAGAAACTTGGATTGAAATCCAGGCCGAGGTTTCGTTCCTTGCACCAATCAATCCAGCTCTGAAAATGAGCGGTGGTGAGTTCATTGCGCGGAACGGGTTTGGCTGCGCTGAAGTCAGCATAGAGAGCATGAAGGTTCAGCCGGTGTTTACCGGGAATCAGCGAAAGCGCCTGCTCGATGTCCTGCCGCAACTCCTGCAGGGAGCGGGCCTTGCCAGGATAGTTGCCGGTGGCTTGAATGCCGCCTCCACTGAGTGCTCCGGCTCCGGATTCAAAGCCGCCAACGTCATCGCCTTGCCAGCAGTGCAAAGAAATCGGAATCGCTTCCAGCCTCTTCAAGGCGGCTTCAGTGTCGACGCCCCAGGAGGCGTATACCTCGCTGGCCCAAGTGTATTGTTCTTTGCTCATCTCTTCTGGATGGCTCCGGTGTATTCCAGCGACCGAAAGCGGCGCGACCCGCGCCGCTCCCAGACGTTGCTGGACTCACTCAGAAGTTGAATTGATCGATGTTGTCCTTCACGAAAATGAAGGGCTTCCCGAGGAGGACGTTGTCGCCCTTTACTTCGAGGGATCCGAGGCGTCCCGCTTCCAGCGTGCTGGCACCCGGCTTGAGCGTCCCGTCCGCCAGCGCTTTAGCGGCATAGACCGTTAAATAGCCGAGATCTTCCGTGTTCCAGAGGATAACACCGGTGGTGATACCGTCGTGGACGTAACGCTTGTTCTCGTTCGGAAGGCCAAGGCCAACGACTTTCACATCTTTGCGTCCGCTCTGCTTGACGGCTTCGGCGGCGCCGGGAACGGCCGGTGAGCAGACCGCCATCAGCACTTTAACGTTCGGATTGGAGTTGAGGATGGCGGTGGCTTCGCTGAACGCCTTATCCTTCAAATCGTCACAGGGGCGCAGGGCGGCCAGTTTGATATCAGGATATTTTTCCTCCAGACGCTGCTTGATGTTTTTGATCCATTCGTTCTGATTGGCGGCGGTGAGCGAGGAAGTGATGATGGCAAACTCGCCTTTGTCGCCGAGTGCCTTCGCGGCCTCATCCATCAACGTGTAGCCAATTCCTTCGGGAGTGGCCTGGTTGATCAGGAAGTCGCGGGCATCGGGTTCGGCGTCTGCATCCCAAGTGATGATCTTGATGCCCTTTTCCTTGGCTTTGCGAAGAGCGGTCGAAAGACCTTCGCGATTCTCGACCGAAACGGCAATCACGTCGACCCCGCGCGTGATCCATGTTTCAACGATCTCATTTTGTTTGGCGGGGTCGGGTTCGGTAGGACCATCCCAGAGCAACTTCACACCGAGTTCTTTGGCGGCTTGCTCCGCGCCCTTTCGGCAGGAAATGAAGTAGGCATTGCCTTTGCTCTTTGGCATCATGGCAATCGTTAGCGGTTTGTCGGCCGCGCTGGCTGTTCCAGCAGCGCCTAGCACAACAGATACTGATAAGAGTGCTGTAAGGAGTTTTTTCATAGGATTGGATGAGGTGTTGTTATCGAGTTGTCGCTATATGGATTATCGATGAGGTAGGGTTGTAGCGTTTATGTCTGAGGTTTAGGTGGGGAGGTTGAAGCGAACGACTTTGGGTCCGCCGGTTTGCGCAGACGCGAAAGAGCTCTTGTGAGCGCCTCACCGGCGAGAACGCTTAGCAAGAGGACGCCGGTCAGAATTCCTGCGAGCTCGCTGGGCATGTCCGACAAGGTGAGGCCGTTTCTAAGGACAGCGAGGACAGCCAGCCCCAAAAGGGTGCCATGGACGCTGCCGATGCCTCCAAAGATCGAGGTTCCACCAAGCACGACCGCCGTGATGGCGAGAAGTTCATACCCCGTCCCGGCGTCGGCCTTGGCCTGACCCACCCGCGCCACATAGATCAAGGCGGCCAGTGCCGAGAAGACGCCCGACAGGATGTAAACGAGCGCGACCCGGCGATCCACGGGAATACCGGCATAACGGGTTCCGTCGGGCGAGAAACCGATCGCACGGAACGAGCGCCCGAAGGTTGTCCGATGGATCAGCAACCAAATGCCGATGGCCGCCAAAACCAGAATCGGCAACTGAGCGGGAATCACACCAAAGATGTACCCTTGGCCGAGAAACAGGAACGAGGCCGGGAAACCGGTGAAGTTGTCAACTCCTCGAGTGATCGCCTCGGCGAGCCCGCGAAAGAGAGAGAAGGATCCCAAGGTCACGATCAGCGGTGGCAGTTTCAGACGTGTGATCAGAGCGGCATTCAGTCCTCCGGCGGCTGCTCCGATCAGAAGGGTGCAGAGGGCAGCGAGCCACGGAGGCAGTCCGGCGTCACGCCAGAGCTTTCCAAAAGAAATCGCGCAGAGTCCGAGAAGCGAACCTACAGACAGATCAATGCCCCCGGTCAGAATGATCGGTGTCATTACGAGGGCGAGCAAGCCGAGTTCCACGCTCAAGCGGATAATTTCAAGCGCGTTCCCAGTCGTGGTGAAGTTTTCGGCCGTTTGCGAAAAAATGAAGATCTCCACGAGGAGCACTGCGACGAGCAGTGTCTCGAAGCGTAGCAGGGCTGCCTTCCAGTCTGGACCTGAATGATTCGTCATCGGGTAATCCGAGCAATTAAATTTTCTTGCGCACCGAGCGCCAGCCGTCCGCCGCGACGGCTAGGAGGATGATCAAACCTTGCAACGCTTTCTCCCATTGGGGCTGCAGATGCAGGAAAACAAGGGCAGGGGCGATGCAGGAAAGGAGAAGAACGCCGGCGGCGACCCCCCAGAGATATCCTCGTCCGCCAGAGATCGCCACTCCACCAACGACGGCGGCGGCAATGGCCTTGAGTTCGAGGCCTTGACCCGCTTTGGGATCCACGTCTGGGAAGCGGACCGCATTCAGCAGGGCCGCAAGCCCCGTGAGCGCACCCATGAGAACGAAAACCGCAAAGGTCACCTTCTGAGGATGAATGCCCGCAAGCCTCGCGGCCTCTTTGTCTGAGCCGACAGCATAAACAAAGCGTCCGGCGGAGATGTGCTTGAGCGCAAATGCAAGGAAGAGGAACAAAAGAACGGCGATAGCGATGATCGTGAATTGGCCGGCCTGCTGGCCAAGGCCGAACCACTGGAAGCTGTCCGGGAGATTGCTGACGAACTCGCCTTCTCGCCACCATCGCAGTGCCTCTCGCCACGTCACCATGGTTGCGAGAGTCACGACGATGGAGGGGATGCCGAGGAACGCGACCAAGGCTCCGTTGAAGGCACCCATGATC
>DATLIT010000301.1:0-6502 GCA_035539295.1 Terrimicrobiaceae bacterium
CGGCCTGATGCCTCATCCGGAGCGAGCTTGCGACTCACTCCTGGGCAGCACCGATGGGCTGCTCATCTTTCAAAGCATGCTCGAATGGTCCGCTTCGCCGCTGCGCCAAGTCGCCTGACAATGCTAACCGTAGAGAACACACACACAGAGGTTGTTACTAAAGAGCTTACTCAAACCGTGATCGCCTCCACGATTTGCGGGCACAAAGAGCTCGGGCCGGACTCGCTCGAATCAGTCTACGAGAAATGTCTCGCCTACGAACTGTCCAAGCGACTGCGCACTCCCCTCCTCATTAGCTTCAACGTCTCAGTGCTCAGGGACGGCCTCAGGCGCAATTGAATATGACCCTCCTGTGTGTTCTCTGTGGCTAGCTGTGCCGTCTGTCGTTTAAATGTCAGATTCACTGATTACGCCTGAACTGATCGCCAAGCACGGTCTTACTTCTGAGGAGTATGAACGCATCTGCGGAATCCTTGGTCGCGAGCCGAATTTCACGGAGCTAGGTGTGTTTTCAGTCATGTGGAGCGAGCACTGTTCCTACAAAAATTCGAAGCTCGAGTTACGCAAACTTCCCACCCGCGGCGAGCGAGTATTGGTGGCGGCCGGAGAGGAGAATGCCGGCGTGATCGATATCGGCGATGATTGGGCGGTGGCATTCAAAATGGAAAGTCACAACCACCCCAGCGCCATCGAGCCTTTCCAGGGGGCCGCTACCGGGGTAGGCGGCATCATTCGCGACATCTTTACGATGGGTGCACGGCCCGTCTTCAGTTTGAATTCGCTGCGTTTTGGTCCGCTCACAGAGCGTGCCCACCGCCACCTCTTTGCAGGCGTCGTCGCCGGCATCGCCCATTACGGAAACTGTATCGGAATCCCAACCATCGGTGGGGAGGTTTATTTTGACGAGTCCTATGCCGGCAACCCGCTGGTGAATGTATTTTGCCTTGGAGTATTGCGGCACGGCCAAATCGCCCGTGGCGCGGCGACGGGAATTGGAAATCCCGTCTTTTATCTGGGGGCGGAGACTGGGCGCGACGGGTTGGCTGGAGCTGCGTTCGCCTCGCGCGACCTGACCGAAGAATCGAAAGAAGACCGTCCAGCAGTCCAGGTCGGGGACCCCTTCCGCGAAAAATTGCTGCTGGAAGCCTGCCTGGAATTACTCGCGAGCGGCTGTGTAGCTGGCATCCAGGACATGGGCGCTGCCGGTCTCACTTGTTCGACATGTGAGACTGCCAGCCGTGGCGGGACCGGCGTGGAAATCGATCTCGCACTCGTGCCTAAACGGGAGACCGGAATGACGCCCTACGAGATCCTTCTGAGCGAATCTCAGGAGCGCATGCTAGTCATCGTGAAAAAGGGTGAGGAAGTCAGGGTCAAAGAGATTTTCGAAAAGTGGGACTTGCCCTATGCGCAGATCGGCAGGGTCACTGGTGATGGGTTTATGCGAGTTAAGGAAAAAGGACGCACAGTCGTTGAGATTCCTGCTCGCGCCCTAGCCGATGAAGCGCCCATTTACCGTCGTGAAGCAGCCGAACCGAATCCTCCTGCGCCACTCGATCTCACCTCCGTTCAGGAGGTGGACGTCCGAGATTCACTCATCCAGCTATCTTCTCATGCGAGCATCGCTTCCAAGCGCTGGGTTTGGCGTCAGTACGACCACATGGTGCGACTCGGTTGTGCGGTGCCACCTGGTTCGGACGCCGCCGTCTTCATCGTGCGCGAAGCAGACAAGATCCTGGCCGCAAGCTCAGACTGCAATGCCCTCTACTGTCGACAGGACCCAAGAGAAGGGGCGAAAATTGCCGTCGCGGAAGCCGCCCGCAATTTGACGTGCTCAGGTGCCGTCCCCCTGGCCATCACCGACAACCTCAATTTCGGAAACCCGTATAAACCAGAAAATTTTCTCCAACTGCGCGAAGCTGTCGAAGGAATGGCCGAGGCTTGCCGAGAGTTCGATATTCCTGTGACGGGTGGAAACGTCAGTCTCTACAATGAAAGCCCCGTGGGCGCGATCGATCCTACTCCCACAGTGGGCATTGTGGGTCTGATCGAAGATCAGAAACACATCACCACTCAATTTTTCAAGCAAGCCGGGGATGTGATTTTGCTCGCTGGTGAAGCTGGTAGCGAGCTGGGTGCGTCCCATTACCTTAAAATCGTGCATGGGCGAAAAGAGGGTCCTCCACCGGGACTGGACTTTGCCCGGGAGAAGGCTATCCAGGCGGCAATCCGCGCCTTGATCAAGATTGGTCTAGTTGAGAGCGCACACGACTGTTCGGAAGGCGGGCTGGCAATCGCCCTGGTTGAGTCTTGCTTAAGCGGACCGGAACCGCACGGAGCCGAAGTGGATTTCGGCGAGACCGGATTGCGGGCCGACGTGCTGATTTTCAATGAAACGCAATCTCGGATCATTATTTCCGTAAAAAAGCAAAACGCATCGGCAGCGCTGGCGCTCCTTGAGTGGCGCGGGGTGCCAGCGCGTCGTTTGGGAACAGTTACCAAGTCCGACACGCTAAGGATGTCAGCCGACGGCAAAACCTTCGGTTGGTCCCTCAAGGACCTTGACGCCGCATGGTCCCAGACGATTGAGAAGCTCCTCCGCGAGGAGATCTAAAATGAACAACTACATCGCCGTGGCCTTGTTACTGCCGCTTTCCTGCCTCTACTCCGCTAATCCGACGACGACGGCTGCTCGTGCAATCAATAATCTGGCGCTCGATCTCCTTGCTCAGGCGTCCAAACCCCAGGAGAATACAGCTTTCTCACCCTATTCGATTCAAGTGGCCCTTGTAATGACCTATGCAGGGGCCGAGGGCGATACTCGCCAGCAAATGGCCCGGGTGCTTCATTACCCGCCCAGCGATCGGGATGTGGTAAGAGATTTTGCTCAGCTGCAGAATGAGCTCGATGAAATGGCTGAGCGAACCGCAAAGGTCGCCGCCGAGTCGAAGAAAGTGGGCGGCCCCAGCGAGCCAATTACCTTGACCATTGCAAACAGGCTTTTCGGACAACGAGGATACGATTTTCGACCTGCCTACCTCGAGCTGCTCAAGAAGACGCTGGACTCGGCACTCGAAGCTCTCGATTTTATCAGCGATTCTGCCGGCGCCACCAAGTATATCAATCGCTGGATCGCCCAGCAAACGAGAGAACGGATCCGCGATCTGATCCCCCCGAATGCACTTAATAAGGAGACACGCCTGGTGCTCGCCAATGCGGTCTACCTGAAAGCTCCGTGGCAACAGGAATTTGAGCAGAACGAGACTCATTCGGCGCCGTTTCATTTTGCCGACGGCCGCAGTGCGGATGTGCCGACGATGAGGCGCCAGGATGCCTTTGGTTACGCTAAGCATGACGGGTTTGTCGCCATCGCACTTCCGTATACAGGTGGCGATCTGCAGTTTCTCGTGCTCCTCCCCGACACCGCCGTGGGTCTTCCAACACTCGAGAGCAAATTGACTCCAGATCTGCTGGCGGAGTGTGCCCGTCTCAAGCCTGAGGAAATTGTCCTCTACCTGCCAAAGTGGAGGCTGGAGCCGCCTCTCTTCGCATTGAGGAAGACCTTCGAAGCGCTCGGTATGGAAAGCGCCTTTGACGTCCCGCAAGGAAGCGCCAATTTCAACGGGATCGCGCCGCGGCGACCAAATGACTATCTTTACATCTCCAACATCTTTCACGAAACCTTCGTTGAGATTGATGAGAAGGGAACAGAAGCAGCCGCCGCAACTGCAGTTGTCATGATGCGGGCGACAGCCCACCTCGAGGAAAAGCCAAAGCCTCTCGAGGTTCGGGTTGACCGGCCATTCCTGTTTGCTATCCAGCACCGCCCCAGCGGGGCATGCCTCTTTGTTGGGCGCGTCACTGATCCGAGATAGCCACACTCGATGTGCGCTCTCCCTTCGGCGGCCTGATCTACTCGGGCGGAGGTTTTCGTTTGCCATGCCAACAGACACACTTAACGTGGCTACATGGATACGTTTTGGCCGATCCTTTCGCATCCCTTCACCTGGGGACTAGGACTCGGCTTGTTGATTGCTGCCTTTGTCCTGAAGAGTGCCTTGTCAACCAAGGCCCACTTGAGTCGCGAGATCAAGCGTTTAAAGGACGAACACGACCAACTGCAAAAGCACCTTCATACGCATCTGAAAATCACCGCGTCGGGCAATGATCGTCTGGAAAAGGACCTCTCATCTCTGAAGGAACAAAACGAAAACCTTAGAGTGAATATCGCGGCTCTTCAGCAAAGACCTGGCCGCGCGGAAGCGCGCCAACTGCAGATCCTGGAAACGGCTGTGGCGCGTATGCGTGAACAGGCACCTGGTTTCGCCCAGGCGTGGGAATTGGCAGTGCGTCAGGCGACCTCGGATCAAGATGCGGCCGAGAGCGGCTTCAGCAAGCTTATCCGTAAAGTGCTCCCCGGCTCTCCTTCCGGCGGGGAGAACCTCGCCTTACCGCCATCGCCAGAAAAGGCACCAGGTCCCTGAATTGCCCGGGCGCCGAGTCAAGGCGAACTAGTGACACGTGTTGTCTAAGTGAGTAGGTCTCTTCCGGGCGGCCGTATAGTCTGTGCTGCGCTTATGCCACACGCGCCTATTCTGATTCCTGAGATCGGCGGCCCTCGCCAAAACGACGCCGTCACGACTATATCAGCGATGCGTGAAGTCGCGCGAACGATGATCGCGGCAGCTCCCGATACCTTGATCGTAATTTCTCCGCATTCGCCGGGCATTCCCAAACCGATCGGTTTCTGGAGCGGTCAACGTCTGCGTGGGTCGCTCACGGCATTCGGCTTTCCACACCTGGCGATCGACTTACCCGTCGATTCCCTGCTTGTGGATAGACTCGCAGCTCTCTCCGCGCGTCGCGGAGTGGACACAGTTTCTGTCACGAAATGCTCACTCGACCATGGCGCAACCGTACCTCTCTGGTTTGCCGCGGAAGCGGGTTGGAATTGCCCAACCGTTGTAGTGGCCCTAAACTCCGTGGACCAGAAAACCGTCATCACCCTCGGCGAAACCATCGCAGAAGCGGTCGGCTCCACAAATCGGCGGGTCGCTCTGATCGCCAGCGGAGACATGAGCCATCGGCTGACCATTGGCGCTCCGCTGGGATACGATCCGCGCGGACGGGAATTTGATGCCTGGCTCGTCGATGCTTTGCGGCGGGGTGCCTACCGCGATCTGTTGCAACTGGATCCCGAACTAGATAAGTTGGCAGCGGAAGATGTGATTGCGCCGTTGCTTGTCGTTCTCGCCGCGCTCGGATTCTCCGCAGCCGGAAGTGAGCTCCTCAGTTATGAAGGACCGTTTGGCGTCGGCTATAGCGTGGCTATATTGTCCCGGGACAGCACGATCGAGCTTCCAACTGAGAAAAGAGATGGCGCTAGTGAGTGAATCCAATCATCCCGGCGGCTGGTGGAACCCCCTGCCGGATGGACGATTGGAATGCCGCCTGTGTCCGCGTTTTTGTAAGCTGAACGAGGGCCAGCGCGGCTTCTGCTTTGTTCGAAAGCGCTTGGACAACGAAATTGTGCTGACCACGTATGGCCGCAGTAGCGGATTCTGCATCGATCCTGTCGAAAAGAAACCGCTCAACCATTTTCTACCTGGCACTAGTGTGCTCTCCTTTGGAACCGCCGGTTGCAATCTCGGCTGCCGTTTTTGCCAGAACTGGGACATCAGTAAGGCGCGCGAATGGGACAAACTGGCCGACGCTGCTTCCCCAGAGGAGATCGCCCGTGAAGCTCGGCGGCTGGGTTGCCGTTCGGTCGCGTTTACCTACAACGATCCTGTCATTTTCGCAGAATACGCGATCGACGTTGCCCAAGCATGCCGCGAGCTGGGCGTTCGGAGCATCGCTGTCACCGCCGGTTATATCACCCGCGAAGCGCGGGCCGACTTCTACCAACACATGGACGCCGCCAATGTGGATCTCAAAGCCTTCTCGGATGATTTTTACCACCGGCTCTGCTTCGCCAGCCTCGCACCTGTGCTCGAGACGTTAAAATTTTTGAAGGCAACTAACGTCTGGTTTGAAGTCACCACACTGCTCATTCCGGATGAAAATGACAGCGATGCCGAGATTCATCGCGCCGCGGAGTGGTTCGCGGAAAACCTCGGACCGGATGTGCCATGGCACTTCACCGCCTTCCATCCCGACTTCAAAATGCTCAACAAGCCGCGCACTCCCGGGAAAACATTGGATCGCGCGCGACAAATAGCTCGCTCGAAGGGATTGCGCTATGTCTACACCGGCAACGTCCATGATCCCGAAGGCAGCAGCACCTGGTGCCCAGGGTGCGGCCAACTGATCATCGAACGCGATTGGTATGAGCTAGGCGAGTGGAACTTGATCGATGGTCGATGCGAATTCTGTGGGATTTCGATCCCAGGACAGTTCGAGCACCGGCCGGGAAGCTGGGGCGCAACACGCCGCGCGGTCCGTCTCTCCAACTGAGAGACGACCGGTGCTGGGCGCACTCGCGTCACCGATTGCCTAAGGT
>DATLIT010000302.1:0-3930 GCA_035539295.1 Terrimicrobiaceae bacterium
CGGACGGACACTGGTTTGACTTTTGCCAAATGGGGAATGAGCAGCGGCCCGTACCTGGTTATACCTTTGCTCGGACCGAGCACTTTTCGCGACACGGTTGGGTTGGTGGGGGACGCCGCTTTGAATCCGGTGAGCTGGGTGGCCATAATGACTGGCGAGTTTTGGGTGGTGGTCTTTCCTTACACAAATACGTTGCGCTCGTTGCCCGAACAACTTGGCACATACGACTCCGTCACCGAAAACGCCCTGGATCGCTATCTCGCCGCCCGCAGCGCCTTCATCCAATATCGCAAGCAGGCCGCTTCGAGGTAGTTTGAGCCAGCTGCCAACGGAAACGCGTCTGCTCCACAGGACGTCCGTTTTACTCGCAAGGTGTATTTGGCGTTAACCGCCCAACTTCAGAGTCGGCTGCCAGGCTGGCGCGGCTCGCGCTGAGGCAAGGCCCAGAACCGTCTTTAGCCGGAGGGCTGCCTTCGGAGCATAGAGAGAATGATTATTGTTGAAAGCGACATGAACGTCGTCCGTTTCTCCGGCGAGGACTCGCACGCGGTCAGCCACTTCGTCGACCTCTTGGTCTGAATAGTCATAGTTGAAGCGCTCCGCAACGCTTCGGCCAGAGATATAAGCGCGCGCATTCCTTCCATGGAGCCGCAAGTAAGCGAGCTTCGGATTCGTAATCTGATTTTCTGTCTGCATCACCGTGAAGTGTTCGCTCTGCGGCGCGTCGACCAGAACCAACCCCAGCCGCCTGCTTCGAAAGAAGTGCAAGGTGGTCTTGCGATGAGCGTCCGTTAGCCAGTTCCGGTTGCGGAGTTCGATCGCCAGACGCCAGTCACGAAATAATGATGCCAGGTGATCGAGTTCATCGAGCTGGTGCTTGCGCGGAGAGAAAGCCGGGCTCAACTGCAGGAGGAACACGCCCAACTTACCTGCTTCGCTGAGCGGCTCGACTTCGTGGAGGATCCGCTCGGTGACCAGGCGCTCCAGCTCCGGTGTAGCAATCAGATTGCCGCCAGGGCTGCTTCGAGCAAAGCGACGAAGATCTGGCGGCAGCGACACGATCTTGACGGCATGCCGTGACAGCAAACCATGGAGCTTGATGTCGAAAAGAAAATCCTCGGGAGTCTCGGAATCCCAGCGCTGAACAACCTTCCGCGCCGGTATGGCGTAGAAGGTGGAATTGACTTCGACATAGTCGAAATGTTCCGCGTACCAACCCAGACGCGCAGCGGCTGGAAGCTTGGGAGGATACCAGTCCCGGACAAATTCGGGATCGGTCCAGCTCGAAGTTCCAATGCGAATCATTGCACGATAAAGCTCGGACCGCCGCCGAAAATGAAAAGCGGAATTTGGGAAGAGCTGTTGTCGGCGCGCTTGTCAAGCGCCTATCGAAGTCTACGCCGCTTGGGGGGTCACCAGCGCTTAGGCTGCCCAGCTCCTAAACCGTAGCGGCGTCGTCCCCGCCGCCGAGGGCAGCTCTCCCCAGCGATGGGGACGCCGCCGTTACAGTTCTTTCTCCCTAAGGCCGAGCAGCTTTAGCTGCGAGAACCGCTCTCCATCCTTTCCTTAAACCGCTGGAGGTCCGTTTCGAGCTGTTGCTCGGGAGAGGAACCGAGCAGACGCGCGACGAATGCGCCGGCTTTTCCGGCGGGGGGCAGGTATTCGAGGACAACTCTGACGCGCGTGGATTGGCCGTCACCGATTGGATCGAAACGAACCGAACCGGCGCTCTGGACCTGCGATCCGGGCAGTGATTGCCAGCAGATGAGCTCGCCGGGCGTTTCGTTGATAAATTCGGCGTCCCATTCCACCTGTTTTCCCGCGGGACCGGCGACCACCCAATGCGAGCGCGAGTCCTGCAACGTCACGGAAATGACATGCGGCATTATCTCCGGCAAGTTCGTGAGTTGGTGCCAAGAATGGTAGAGCTCCATCGGTGACCGACGCACTTCCACGCTTTTGTCAACCTTCACTCCGACATCCTGGGGCACGCCGCGACCGTCGCTGTTCCCCGCAGTATCGATACCAAGCCGCCGATACCCTTCGCACCTGCCGGTGACTCCACGGTAAATCAGATAAGCTCCGGCAAGGGTGAGAATTCCGCCGAGCGGTCCTCGGCATTTGACCCCGCCCGCGAACGAAGCCAGGCCGATAATCGCCGAACCGACCCGCTCAGGCGTGCCGATATTCGGAATCGGCTTTGACTCCCCGGCGGCTAGGATGCCTGGGAGGTTTCGAAAAGGAGCATATGTCTGGGACATCTAGAGTATGGAATGGATGGTGGATTCGGTTATCACTTCGGCGGCATCGTTGCGCCAAAGTTCCTTCCTACCTTCGCGCGACACTCACGACATGGCCGTGAAAAAGCCCTTGCTTGATGAAATTTCCCCGAGATGGGGAAAATCCAACATGAGGTTCGGCCGCACTAGAGTCGGTCAAGAACCTCGCGGATCAACTTCACGTCATGGGACGCGCTGCTGGCGGTTTCGGCGAGTCGTTCCGCCAGCGGAGTGTTCTCAAGCTCCCGCTGTTGCTGCGCGAGGCCTTCATGAATGGCAATGCGCTCATTGAGCGTGCGGATAGCGATCCAAAGCGCTCTTTCGAGCGCATCCGTATGGGCCTCCGTAAGGCTCTCGGGAGAAAAGCTGTGGCCGATCTGACAGTTGAACTTGATGAGTTTGCCCTCTCGAGTCTCACAAAAGAGGTCCATTGCATTCCGGGCACACAAACGACACGGCATCGTCACGAAAGCC
The DNA here is from genome assembly GCA_035539295.1 of Terrimicrobiaceae bacterium. Classification (GTDB taxonomy): domain Bacteria; phylum Verrucomicrobiota; class Verrucomicrobiia; order Chthoniobacterales; family Terrimicrobiaceae; genus DASTFP01. The sequence continues at coordinate 2,754 of DATLIT010000302.1, forward strand.
CGGCTTTTTCGCCTGGCTCATGTTGCGCTTGTTTCCTTTCTCTTTTCCGTTTTTTTGCGACAGTCGAATCGGGGAGTGGGTCAATTTCACCAGCAGTGCTGGCATCTCTGCCAGCGGCACGCAATGATCCACGTCCACATTGCGCAAGGCACTTTTTGGCATGCTGGCGTCCAAAGCTTCAAGGGGATCCTGCACAATGGCGATGCCACCGCGACTTTTGACGGCGAAGAGTCCTGCCGATCCGTCATCCAGTCCCCCGTCAGGGATGATGCCAATGACCCGCTCGCGATAAGTGCGCGCCGCGCTCCGGAAAAGAGGATCGATGGCCGGTCGATGACGATTCTCCCGGGGCCCGCGCGAGAGGGAGATCTGGCCATTGTTGAGGAGCAGGTGCCGGTCCGAGGGGGCGACGTAAGCGCGTCCGCGTTCAATCTTTTCTCCTTCGCGAGCCTCCACTACCGGCATGGGGCCACAGCGATCGAGAATGCTGCCAAGGGCACTGGCTCCTCCAACGTGCATGACCACGAAGATCGAAGCAGGAAGATCCCGCGGAAGCTCCCGCAGCACCGTGCACACCGCGTCAAGGCCTCCCAAGTGAGGCTCCAATAACGATGATATCTCGGTTGGGCAAAACTCTCCTTCTCTCTTAACATCGCATCGAGCAAGAGCGATGTCTGGGTATAAGAAGAATTTTGCCAAGCTGGTCTCGGTTGTTGCGAACAAGAATCGTCGTCAGTTGGGGCTTGTTCGTTGGAACGGCAAAGTCCTCGGGAGCCTCTCTAAGCCTCTTGCTTTACTTGTCAGAGGGTGCGGGCAATGCCAGAGTTCCTTGCAATACCGATGAGGGCCGCTCCCCATTCTGTAAACAAGAATCGCCCTTCTCCCAAAGTGTCTCGCTCCGAGAAGGAACGCGATTCTTTCCCGATCGTTGGCATTGGCGCCTCGGCAGGCGGGTTCGAATCAATCTCGAACTTATTGAAGAATCTTCGGCCCGATACCGGCCTGGCGTTTGTCGTCATTCAACATCTGGGGCCGGATTCGCGAAGCACGTTGGCAAACCTGCTCGTGAAAATGACGCTGATGCCAGTGTTGGAGATCCGCGACCGCATACCCGTCGAGCCAAACCGTGTTTACGTCCTCACGCCAAATTACGACGTGCTTTTGGAGGATCGGATGT
>DATLIT010000303.1:0-7592 GCA_035539295.1 Terrimicrobiaceae bacterium
GCGGAAACGCGTTTCCGCCATCAGACAATACTCCGAGCTTGGCTCAGGATTCAAAGTCGCGATGCGTGATCTGGAAATTCGCGGCGCGGGAAACTTGCTCGGAACGGCTCAGAGTGGACACATCATTGCCGTCGGCTTCGATTTGTACTGCAAGCTGCTCAGGCAGGCCGTGGAAACTCTCTCGGGAAGATCCCGTCGGGTGCGAGCCCCGGCCGGACTGCGCATCGATTTCCTCTCGACCGAAGAGACCTGGTGGAACAGATCACCCGATGAGCTCGCTGGAGCCTTCTTGCCTTCTTCCTACATCCCGGATGCGCGGACTCGTATTGCCTGCTATCGCCGACTCGCAGAGGCCGGGGATCGCGCGTCCATCGACGGGCTTAGAGCCGAGTGGCGCGATCGATTTGGACCTCTCCCTACCCAAGCTGAAAATGCGCTTTTGACCGCGACGATGCGCATCGAGGCGGCACGGCGCAAGATTACTATGGTCGAGGTTCGCGATCGACGCTTGATGCTCACTCAACGTCGCGAACTGTTGCAGAAGAATGGCAGGTTTCCCCGCTTGACGGGCTCCGACCCCGACTCTACCTTGCGCGAGATTTTATCCAGCATCGAAACGATTCCCTGTCCATGACACGCGCCGCAGTTTTCCTCGCCCTGACATTTCTGCTGGCAGGCAAGGCGCTTACGGAGAGAGTAGAGGTGATCGATGGCATCGCTGCCATCGTAAACAACGATGTTGTTACGCTTTCTCAGGTGCGCGATCTGATCGGCGCACGCGAACGCTCGTTACGCGAGATCTACAGGGGTGCTGAACTCGAGAACAAGCTCAAGGAGATGCGCCTTTCGGCCATCAAAGACCTGATCGACCGTCAACTGATATTGCAGGAGTTCAGGAAACTGCAGGAAAAAGGTGCAGCCATTCCAGATTATGTCGCCGACGACAGGATTCAGGCTATCATTCGCCAGGAGTTTGGGGGGGATAGGGCGGCCTTTGTGCGAACTCTGCAGGCTCAAGGTTATACTTTGACTCAGTTCAGGGAGCTTGAGAAAGAAAAGATCGTTATTCAGGCGATGCGTCAGCAGAAGGTCGACAACAACTTTGTCATCTCTCCCACGCAGATCCAAGCCTACTACGAAAAGAACAGGCAGGCTTATGCCACGCCCGAACAGGTTAAATTGCGCATGATTGTCATTCGCGAGGGATCGTCCAGCGATATCCCGGATATCGGAAGCAAGAAAGAGCTCGCCGAGGAGATTCGTGATAAGGTCGCCAAAGGCGCCGAATTTGATCGGATGGCGGAGATGTATTCTGAAGATGAGACAACGCAGCAGGTCGGGGGAGATTGGGGCTGGATCGAGCGCAATACCCTTAACGAAAAGTTGACCAACGTGGCCTTTTCAATGCGTCCCGGCGAGGTGAGCCCGGTTATTGGGATCGACAATACGTATTACATCATCATGGTCGAAGCGAAGCGCAATGCTACCATCAAACCGATCGGCGACGTTCGTAACGAAATCGAAAAGAATCTCATTCAGCAGGAGCGCACCAAAGCTCAGGAGCGCTGGTTGGATACGCTGCGTCAAAAGGCCTACATCAAGATACTCTCCTAAGGCGTGAAGGTCGGGATCACCTGCGGCGATCCTGCTGGAATCGGACCGGAAATCGTCGAAGCCGCCCTGGAAAGCTCACTCCTCCCGCAGGGGGTCGATTATGTAGTCATCGGCTCTAGCGATGCCTTTGCTCCAGGCAAACCCGGCCTTGCTTCTGCACAACATGCTCTTGAGGCACTCGAGGAAGCGGTGACGCTGGCCAGGTCCGGAGAAATCCAGGCGGTTGTCACTGGACCAGTCTCTAAGAAATGGCTGCACGAAACCGGCTTTGCCTTTCCCGGTCAAACCGAATTCTTTGCCGACCGCTGCGGAGTAAATAATTTTGCGATGTGCCTCACCGGAGCCAAAATCACTGTCGCTCTGGCCACCGCGCATATTCCGTTGGTCGACGTTTCCCGCATTCTCACTCGATCGGGGATCGTCAGAGTCGGACAACTCCTCGCGAGGTTCCTTCTGCGTCGGGGCGTCCGGCATCCTCGCATCGCCGTGGCTGGGCTCAACCCTCATGCTGGCGAGGACGGGGATTTAGGGTCAGAGGAGATCGAGATCATCGCTCCGGCGATTGAATCTCTTCATGGCTCGCTGAATGCTGCGGTCGAGATTTCCGGGCCACACTCAGCCGATACGGTTTTCCACCGGGTCCTCGAGGGTGAGTTTGATGCCGTCCTCTGCATGTACCATGATCAAGGCTTAATTCCCTTGAAACTCCACGCCTTTGATGAGGGTGTAAACATTACGTTGGGATTGCCGTTCCCCAGAACGAGTCCAGACCACGGAACAGCTTTTGAGATAGCTGGAAAAGGGATCGCGCGCCCCGCGAGCATGATTGCAGCAATTCGGCTCGCCTGCGAGCTCGCCGCCCCAAGCTTTGCCGGAGTGACAAGTTCGGTAAGTGCCTAAAGACCGAACGTCGCGAGTTTCTCGGCACTCGATTGCAATAGAGTCTTGATTCTCGTTCCCCGACCATTCCTGATGGAGGGCCGTGTTTCAGATGATATTTAATGCGATCAGCGCAGCAGAAATGGCGGCTCTGCCGAAGGAACTGCAGCTCGATTTGCTGTCTGAGTTCCACTTGCTTCCCGAAGACCTGGACAATCTCGATTCCAGCCGGTTTGGCAGAGTGCAGCGAGGAGGCCGCTTGTTGCATCGTTGCCGTGCCAAAGATTATCGGATCTATTTCGAAAGGCATCCGGAAGGGGTTCTCATTCATCGGGTCCTGCACAAAAATACAATTCGGGACTTCCTCTATCGTTCCAACCTGCCGATGGATGAAGAGGACGAGCAAGTCGGGGGTGCCAAGGAATTTTGGAAACTTATTGAAGAGGCGGAAAAGAAGCCATGACTCTGTTTGCGAGCGAAGCTGAGCGTCTCGAACGCTTTCCTGTCGCCAAGAAGCAGATCTTTGTCGCGCATGCGGGAATCACACCGCTTCCGAAATGCGCGGCGGATGCAATGATCGCGCACGTGCAGGCGAGCTGCGAGAATCATCAGGAAGTCGGCGTGGTCTTGCGAGACATCGATCAAACTCGCAGGGTTGCTGCCGAGCTGATTAACGCGGATAAGTCCGAGATTGCTCTGCTTGGGCCCACTTCGCTTGGGTTGAGCCTATTCGCCAACGGTCTCTCCTGGGGCATGGGCGATGAAGTCGTCATCTACCAGGATGATTATCCTTCCAATGTTTATCCTTGGATGGCCCTCGTCTCGCATGGCGTCACCATTCGCCGCATCTCTCCAGAAAAACCAGGACTCATCACGCCTGAATTGATCGAGCGGCAACTTTCCTCGCACACGCGGCTGGTCGCCCTGGCGTCCTGCCACTATCTGTCAGGTTGGCGGATTGACGTGGATGCGATCGGTGCGCTCCTTCACGCGCGTGGCGTGCTCTTCTCGGTGGATGCCATCCAGACGCTCGGCGCTTTTCCCTTAAACGTCGAATATGTCGATTTCCTGAGTGCGGATGCTCACAAGTGGATGCTCGGCCCGATGGCGATTGGGATCGTCTTTGTCGCCAGGAGAAATTTTGAGATTTGCCGTCCAACTTTGCTAGGAGCTTGGAATGTAAGCGCACCGCAATTTCTCGCGCAGGAGGCGCTGAAATACCACGAGACGGCGCAGCGCTATGAGCCTGGGGTCCTCAATGTAGCCGGCGCGTATGGGATGCGAGCCAGCTTGGAAATGCTCCAAGAAATCGGGTCGCAAGCTGTTGCCACGGCAATCCTCGATGTGCGAGACTACCTTCATGGGCTGCTGGGAGCAATGGGTTTCGAGTTTCTTTCCCCATCGTCGGAAGAACCGTTGCGCTCCGGGATAGTCACGGCGCGTCACCCCAAACGAAAAGCAAGCGCGTTGTTCGCGGCGCTGGAGAAAGAAAAGGTGACCGCTTCGCTGCGGATGGCACGCGACAGCGGAGAGTGGCTCCGCTTTAGTATGCACTTCTATAATACGCGAGGAGAGATGGACCGAATTGCTGAGATCCTACGCGCAGAGCTCCGCTGAAATCCTCCAATCACTAAGGGAGCGGTTCTGTCGGGCGTTTCGGTAAGTTGGTGGCATTTCTTGTCTTCTCGATCAGCTCGCGAACTTGCTTTTCAGCCTCGAGCCTGGCTTCGGGAAGAAGCTTCGAATTGGTGATCTTCTTCCGCGCTTTGTCTTCCAGAGTGCGGAACGCCAGTTGCCGATCTTCAGCAGTCAGTTTGTTCCAAAATCCATCCTCGTCCTGGAGAACACGAACGTCGCTCATGCCCATGGACAGGAGCTTCGGAGGAGGCAACTCCGCGCTGATGTAGCCCGTTCGCGGGTCGATATTGATCCGAAAGGGCTCTTTCAGGTCGAAGCCGGCCTTAGCCGTGAAAGTCGCCTCCACTTCGAGGTTCTTGGTGCTGTGAAGCCAAGTGTGCGACCAGCGATGGCGCACCAGGAGCTCCCTTTGTGTAGTCACCAATTCCAACACGGGAGTGTTTGCGGCAATCACCACGACTGAATCGACGCTGATCTGCGGCGTAAACTGAAAGACCTTGTCGAAATCACTGGCCAGGGATTCAGCCATGCGGCGCGCCTCTTGGGTGACTTCTGCCCCCATTCTCCAAAACAGCAAGAGAGTGAGAACGACTGTCAATGCCGCCGCCAAGATTACCCAGCCGAGGATGCTTAGACAGCCGAACTTGCTGCCTTTCGCCCGACTCAGTGGATCTGAATCGGACATTCCGGCAACGCGCGGAGAAAGGCGCGTCCGTAGGGTTTGTTCAAGATTCGACTGTCAAGGATGACGATGGTGCCGGTATCTGCTTTGGTACGGATCAGACGGCCAACTCCCTGGCGAAGCTTGAGAATCGCCTCCGGGAGTGAGTACTGTTCAAAAGGCCGGCCTCCTTCCATCTCGATACGTTCAAGCCGGGCCTCGGTAAGAGGTTGGTCCGGCGTGACAAAAGGCAGTCGCGTAATGATGACACTGGAAAGCGCTTCGCCGGGCACGTCGACACCACTCCAGAAGCTGTCCACTCCAAAGAGAATCGCTCGCGGTTCATTCCGAAACTCGCGGAGCATTCGTAAGGCTGGCATTCCATTTCCCTGCACGAGCAGGTTCCAGCCTTTGGCAAGAAATCGTGTCTCGAGTGCTTGAGCCGCGATCCGCATCGTCTGATAACTGGTGAAAAGGACGAAAGCGCGGGCACGACTTTGGTCCACGAAGTACGCGATCCATTTCTCCAAGGCTGCCTCGTATGCGGTATCCTTCGGCTCCGGCATACCCTTGACCACATGTAATCGCATCTGCCTCATGTAGTCGAATGGACTACCTATCTGCACGGCACTGCAGTCGGTTGCTCCAACGCGCTTTCTAAAGTAGGCAAGCTCTTTGCCGCCGACGGACAAGGTGGCGCTGGTCAGGATCGTCGCGGTGTGTTCGCGGAAGATAAGACGGCGAAGAATCTCGGCCGCCTGAATCGGAGCCGCGTGCAAGGCACACCAGGCATCGTTACGACCATACTGCTCGACCCAATAAGCGTGATCGGCGCTCTCAATTCGTAGAAAATCCTCGATAGCGAATCTAGCTTCTTGCATGCGGCTCGCCGCCTCCTGGAGTTCGCTGGCACGATCCTGGTTGCTTTCCTTGGCAGCTTCAATCTTGAGCAACTCGCTCAGGCGGATGAGTCCACGGCTCAACTCTGCGGCATCGGCGAGTCCCGGCTCGCGAACACGATAAGCGCGTCCGCGCTTGAAGACGCAGGCGGCGGAGACGTCGGAGAAGAATGCCTCGCTCTTCGGGATGAGCTCAGCAACCACCTGACAGGCCGGCCCATTCCTCATGGCTTGAAAAAGGCCTTTCTTTGAGCGGGGATTATAGAGGCGCTGTAATGAGCGGCGCAGGCCAAGCTGGGAGACCTCCAGGCCGATATGGCGCGAAGCGACATCCTCGATGGTGTGCGCTTCATCAAGAATGACAAAATCCTTTGCAAAAAGGACCCCATGCCCACCCTCCTCGAAATCGACCGCACCACCCAGCAGAGTAAAGAAGAGAGCGTGATTAAGGACGACCATGTGGGCTCCACCCACCCGCCGACGCATGGCCTGATAAAAACACCGTGGATTTCTTGCACATGTCTTCTGAGTGCAGACATGCTGTTCGCTTCTCACCTCTTCCCAAACCGCGGGCTCCGGCTGGACCTCGAAATCACTCAGCGAGCCGTTCCTGGTCGTGAGACTCCATTCTCGAATTCGCTCGAGCTCGGCGCGCTGCCCGGACGTAAAGAGATCGCCTGCCTGCGCGAGGGCGCGTTCCAGACGCGTTCCGCAAAGAAAATTGTGGCGACCTTTGAGCAGAGCGGCTTCAAACTCGATAGGCAACAACTTCTGAACCAGGGGAATATCCTTGTAGATAAGCTGCTCTTGGAGCGCGATCGTGTGAGTGGAGATGACCGCTTTGCTTTTGGTTCGGACGGCATAGAGAGCGGCTGGGATCAGGTATGCGAGCGACTTTCCCACGCCAGTGCCCGCTTCAATAACGAGGTGCTCGCCGGATTCGAGCGCCCGGGCCACATCGCGGGCCATTTGCTGTTGCTCGGGACGATACTCGTAATTTGATGCGCTCGAAAGCCGCCCTCCGGGCGAGAATATGTTCTCGATCTCTGCCTCAAAGGGACTGCGCCATCCACCGACATCTTCCCTCAAAGAGATCATGATAGCGATGGTGGCTTGTTGACGGAATCAAAGGCGACCATTACTGATTGAGGGCTTAATTGATGAGGATACTCGACCGCTACGTGCTGCAAAAGTTCTTCCTGCCACTCGTGTATTGCGTTCTAGGCTTCATCGCGATTTGGTTCATTTTCGACCTTAGCGACAATCTTCCGGATTTTCTTCAAGGCAAGGTCGGGTTCGACCTCCTCTCTCAATACTACAAATCCCAAATCCCCGAGATCATCGTGGTGTCTCTTCCCGTCGGAGCGTTACTTGCCTTGCTCTATTCGCTTACGGCGATGTCGCGTTCAAACGAGATCATTTCGATGCTGGGAGCTGGTGTCAGCGTGACGCGCGTGCTGGTGCCCCTGATGCTGATCGGTTTGTTGCTCGTGGCAATTACGGGGTATTTCAATTACGAAAGCGCTCCCCATGCCGCGATGATCAAGAAGCGTATGATACGGGACATCAAGCGCGGCAAGACCACCGAGGTCGGACTCACAGGTCACCTCTATCGAAATCGCGAAGATCTACGCACCTGGTTCATGCGGAAAATCTATGCGGACAGCCAGCGGCTAATCGATGTGCAAATCGTCCAGCAAGATTCGGAGGGAAATATCATCAAACAATGGTATGCCCGTGACGCCCACTACAATCCGATTACCCAAAGCTGGAGCCTGGATAGAGCTCGCTATGTCGAAATCGGGGTTGACGGGCGAATCTCGAAGTCGGAGCTGCTGGACGAAATCGCAATCGAAGGTTGGCGCGAAACGCCTTGGAGGATTGCCAGCTCAGTCATGAAC
>DATLIT010000304.1:0-6080 GCA_035539295.1 Terrimicrobiaceae bacterium
AGACGAAGCTATCTTGCAATGGATGTCCACGTAGATATTCGACCGTTCGGGACAGTAAAGGGATCAGCATCCGGCGCGCAGCCATCGATTTGTGGCGACCGTCAATGGATTCCAGAACGAACTTCAGCGGGAGCGTAGAAAGTATGCAGCATAAAGATTCCGCACCTCGGTTGCGCGACGTGATTGCTCTTGCAGTTCTGATCTGTCTCTCAGGCTGCATAACGGTGACGCGGAAGATAGAGCCCACCACAACAGTCACGACCACAGAGACTCGTTCCTCGACACTTGTGCCCGCTACTTCGACGACGGTGGAGGGAACCGTCTACTAGTGAGTGCCAAGTTGGCTGGTCGGTATTAGCCTGGAGAGAAGAAAACCGCGAAGGGGAGATCTGAAAGCACAGTTGATAAGCTGACGCGATCCCTGAGTGCGATTGGGCCCCTCTCTAAGAGGACGTCCTGCCAACCCTGTGTCTCTGGAGGAACAAAGCCTGTCAGGACGCTCTCTTTCCAGACGTCGCCCGTTGGCCACAGACCGACCGAGTAGGTTCGTCGAGGAACGACTACCAGGAGGCGCTGGGAGTCTAACCTCCTTTCGAACGCGATCAGGCAATCAGAATGTTCTCCTGCGATCGGCACCTCATGATAGCTTCCCTTGAGAAACAGTCGTTGATTTGCCGCCCGAAAGGCTAAGAGACGTTGTATCACGAAAAGCTTAATCCGGCCGCTCTGCCAATCTTCGAGCAGCTCTCTCGGATCGGTGTGGCGTAACGACGCAAGAAGCCGGCGCCTTGCCGAGTAGTCGACGCTCCGACGGTTGTCGGGGTCGACGAGGCTAAAATCCCAGATCTCAGTCCCTTGATAAAAGTCCGGGACACCAGGAGCCGTGCATTTGACGACAGTTTGAGCGAGCGAGTTGATGGCGCCAAGTTGCGCGACTAGCTGGGCCATTTCGACGAGATCGCGACAAAACTTTCCGTTCGTCTCCTCATCCAGAATTCTCTCAACGAACGATGTCGTCGCTTGTTCCCAGGCTTCGTTTGATTCTATCCAACTGCTATTGACCTTGGCTTCCTTGATCGCTTTGACAATGTATCGTTGGATTCTGCCAATGTACTCGAGACGCTCATCATCTCGGAATTCGTTCAGTGGCCATGTTCCCAGAAGCGTTTGGTAAATCAGGTACTCCTCATTTGGAGAGGGCGCGCGCTGATCGTCCACCTCAAGGCGGTACTTCTTGTTGAGTTTGCTCCAACGTCGGATGGCTTTGCTCCAAAGCTGAGGAATTTCCGAGAGCGCAACAATCCGCAACCTGACATCCTCGCTTCTCTTGGTATCATGCGTCGAGGTCGCTAGCAGTGTGTGAGGCCAGTGCTTGGCTCTTGTCTGATTCAAGGCGTGGAACTCGGCGGGATCTATTCCAAACTGCTCTGGCTTACCGCCCACCTCATTGAGCGCAACGAGACGATTGTAGACATAGAAGGCGGTATCTTCGACCCCCTTGGCCATGATGGGTCCGCTACACTGCTGAAATCTCATCACAAACCGGATGTGCGCGGCCCTTTGTTGCGGCGTGAGATGTTCGGGGAGGCGCAACAGCAAAATTCCCCTGAGAAAATCAAGCACTGGGTTTTCAACGGAAGGGTTGCGCCGCCGCGCCGCGAGGATGGCACGCAAAATGATTCGTTCGTCCTCGTCCGAGACAACGCCCTCTTCGGTCGTATAGGTCCGATACACCGGAAAGCAGGCGAGCACCTCACGAACCGCCGACGTAAGCATGTTCGTTGTGAAATCGCGATACATGCGATACATCTCCGAAAGCTCGTCGAGCGCCTTGCCGAGCGCGGCGACTTCGCTGCTGAGGGAAAATTCCATCGTCAGCAGCTTCTTTTGATACGCGAGGTCGGCGAAGTTCTCATGCAATCCGGTAAAGCTCTCGAATACTTTTGTCATCCGCTTTACCGCCCTCGAATCGGTAAGGGTTTGGACCATTTGGTTGGCAAAATCGTATCCGGTCGTGCCGTGTACCGGCCAAGACACGGGCAGCGATTCCCTGGTCAAGTCGAGGATTTTTTCCACCACCAGGTATAATGCTTTTCCGGTCTCCGGGAGCGTTCGCAGTCGTGTGTATCGCTCCTGCAAGCGCTGCAAGTAGTCGCGAGGATCCCAGAGGCCGTCAATGTGATCGATGCGCAGGCCGGTCACGTCACCGCTCGCCAGCAGCTTGAAGACGAGTTGGTGAGCGGCGTCGAAGACTTCAGGAATTTCAACGCGAATGGCAGCCAAATGGTTGATATCGAAGAACCGTCGATAGTTGATCTCTTCAGCGGCGATGCGCCAGTAGCTGAGCCGGTAGACTTGCTCATCCAGCAGTTCATGCAACGCGTCGAAGCTAGAGGGATTGCCGGGCTCACCTTCCATCGAACGAAGGGAAAGATTGATCGCCTTAGCCACCAGCTCATTGCTTGCCGCCAACTCGCGCAGGTGAGCCTTGGCAACAACTTTCGCCTCGGAACGGGATTGATCGGCAGGCAGCGCCGCGAACTCCACCGCGCATGCGTCCAAGGCTTGACGCGAAGAAACATCGAGGTGCCGGTGGGAGTTTCCCAGGATCTTCGCATACGTTGCAGGACTGATCGGAAGTTTCGTTTCGGAATAGGACAGAAAGAATCCACCAGCCTCGAATAAGAGTGTGAAGCCGCCCTCCTCGAGGACTTTTCCGTATCGGTCTCCGAGAATCGGCAGGAGAATCCGATCAGAAAGGACAATGTTAGCCGGACGCCAGTCGATATCGAAGTAGCGCGCATATGCGGAGATTCGCCCGTCCTCAAGCACATCCATCCACCATGCGTTCAACGGACCACCAATTCCCATGTGATTAGGAACGAAATCGAGCACCTGCCCCATCTGATGTTCCTTGAGTGCCGAGCAGTAGGCATGAAATGAAGCCTCATCACCGATGAGTGGATTCAGCCGATTATGGTCAGAGACGTCATAGCCGTGGGTGCTCCCTGGCGCTGACTGAAAGTACGGCGATGTGTAAACATCGCTGATCCCCAGAGCGCTCAAATAGTCGAGTATTTGCCGGGCATCATTAAAGGTGAACCCGCCATGAAACTGCAGTCGATACGTTGCCCTCGGGATCCGAGGAAAGGTGCCCTCGCTCACTGCGTGGCAATATCCCGCGGAGACAGGAGCTTGGGTCGCTGGCGAGTCAATCCATGCCTGAGAACAACCAGCGATCTTTCAACCAGCTCGAGAGTTCCGGCAGCAGGATATTGAACTCTCTCCTCCAGAAATCCTGCTTCCCGTGCCGTATCCAGGACAAGCTCCCAGCCCGCTCGACTTGTCCGGATTCTAGGCAAGCGAAAGGGAAGCTTGTCATGATGAGCGTTGAAGAAGAGCACGTAAGTATCGTCCGTAATGGGCTCGCCCTGTGAATTGCGGACATCCATTGTTTGGCCGCTCAACAGCAGGCCAATTGAACGCGCATATCCTGTGTTCCACTCTTCGTCGCTCATCTCTTTGCCGGCGGGATTGAGCCACATAATATCCTTGATACCTAATCCGCGGATCGGTCGCCCCTGAAAGAACTTTGGCCTTCGGAAAACCGGATGATCCTTACGGAAGCGGATGAGCTTGGCGACAAAGTCAGCTTGCGCGACCTCGAACGGCTTTCGCTCCCAAGAAAACCAGCTGAATTCGTTGTCCTGGCAATAGACATTGTTGTTTCCTCTTTGGGAACGGGCAAACTCATCGCCTCCAGAAAGCATCGGCACGCCTTGGGAGAGGAACAAGGTCGCCAGAAAGTTGCGCATCTGACGCCGGCGCAGGGCGTTGATATTCTCGTCCTCGGTGGGGCCTTCAGTCCCGCAATTCCAGGAGTTGTTGTGGCTGTCGCCGTCGCGGTTGTCCTCCCCATTGGCCTCGTTATGCTTCTCATTGTAAGCGACCAAATCATGGAGGGTAAACCCGTCATGCGCCGTGATGAAGTTGATGCTGGCGTATGGGCATTTGCCATCCTGCTGATATAGGTCGGAGCTGCCGGTCAGCCGTGAGGCGAACTCTCCGATAGTCCCTTCATCTCCCTTCCAATACTTGCGCATACAGTCGCGGTATTTGCCATTCCACTCCGCCCAGAGCACCGGAAAGTTTCCCACCTGATACCCTCCCTCACCTACATCCCACGGTTCAGCGATCAGCTTCACGCGCGAGATCACTGGGTCCTGGTGAACGATGTCGAAGAAGGCGGAGAGGCGGTTCACTTCATGGAGTTCGCGGGCCAGTGTGGAGGCGAGATCGAAACGAAACCCATCTACGTGCATCTCGAGGATCCAGTAGCGCAGACTATCCATGATTAGCTGGAGGACCCTGGGATGCATCATGTTCAGGGAATTTCCACAGCCAGTGTAATCCATATAGTAACGCCGGCTGTCGGGAACGAGGCGATAGTACGCCGAATTATCCGCTCCGCGAAAACAGAGGGTCGGCCCCATGTGATTGCCCTCGCCTGTATGGTTATAGACGACGTCGAGAATTACCTCCAAGCCCGCCGCGTGCAGCTTCTTCACCATCTGCTTGAATTCGGTCACTTGTTGCCCCAAAAAGCCGCCGCTCGTGTAGGTGCACTGAGGCGCAAAATAGGCAATCGAATTATAGCCCCAGTAGTTTGCCAAACCCTTCTTCTCCAAATGTTCGTCGTTGACGAAATGGTGAACAGGTAGAAGCTCGACGGCTGTCACCCCGAGCTTGTGAAAATAGTCGATGGCGAAGTCGCTGGCCAGGCCGGCGTAGCTGCCGCGAACCTCCTCGGGGATATGAGGACAAAGCTTGGAAAAGCCTTTGACGTGGACCTCATAAATCACCGATTCCGAAAGCGGGACATCGGGACTTTTGTCACCGCTCCAATCAAAATCCTCGCTAACAACAACGGACTTCGGGAGGCCGGCTGCGTTATCTCCGGTGTCCTTTTTCAGATCGCCATCGTTGTTGCCGAGCGCATAGGCAAACATCTCGCCGCTCCATTTGATGAGCCCGGCCACGGCGCGCGCATACGGATCAAGCAGCAGCTTGAATTCATTAAAGCGATATCCTTCTTCCGGTGCGTAAAGTCCATGCACACGGTAGCCGTAGAGCTGACCGCTGGTTACGTTCGGGAGAAAGCAATGCCAGACACCATCAGTAACCTCCGTCAACCGGACTCTGGCGCTTTCCTGGAGATCTTCGGGACGAGTGAACAAGCAGAGTTCGACACCGGTCGCGTTCTCGGAGAAGAGGGCGAAATTTGTTCCTTCAGCCGTAACTTTTGCGCCAAGTGGATACGGCTTCCCGGGCCAGACCGGCGCGGTCGCCTCACCTTCCATACGTCAGGGCACGCGCAGTGTTAGTAAGGTTCACAGTTTGATTCCCAATCGACTGCTGACGCATGAACAATTCAGGCAGGTTCGGGGTGATGATGCATCGCAAGTTCGCCGCCTTCAACCAAACGATTGACCGCTGCAAGCGGAATTCGAAGAAAGTCAGGACGATAATTCAGCTCATAGCCGATCTCGTAAACGGCTTTATCCAGGGCGAAAAGTTTGAGCAATGCGTCGAACTCTCCCGCAGTTGGGGGCAGGAAGGATGCTCCTGCGGCAGTTGTTTGATAACCCTCAAGAAACTCTGTCGTGACAAGTGCCAGCCATCTCAAAGCCCACGGTTGTAGCCGGTCTTGGTCCTGAGGTTTTTGTTGCAAGAGACTAACTTCGACGGCGTAGTCAAACGAACGCACCATCCCTGCGACGTCCACGAGCGGCGATCGCTTGAGTAAGCGTTCACCGAGGGTTTTTCGCGGCTCTCCTTCAAAGTCGAGAATGATGAAGTCATTGCCGGTATTCAGGACTTGCCCGAGATGGTAGTCGCCATGGACACGCGTCCTGGTGGCGGTGATTTTGCGCTTCAGCAGGACCGAATAGGCCGCGAGGATTCGCGGTGTGCGAGAGAACCACTCGAGAGCTTGCGCCCGGATCTCTGGAGGCAAATCCGGCAGCTTGTTGGTAACTTCGCGCTCGGTGCGCCGGAGTAGACTGCGCATGGTTTGGTAG
>DATLIT010000305.1:0-6391 GCA_035539295.1 Terrimicrobiaceae bacterium
CCCCGAGATCAAGCGAGCGCTGCGGGGGTGCTGCTTCGTTTTGATTGCGCTCGCTTGATCTCGGGGCGCTCTGCTTATTCGGGCTCGCTCGTGGTGATCTCTTCGACCCTGAGCTTTTCTTTGCCGGGGATAAGAGTGATCTTCATTTCGTCGTAGCGATAGACCAATTGGCCGTCTGGCTGTGTGATCTCTTTCTCGTGGTT
This sequence comes from Terrimicrobiaceae bacterium, assembly GCA_035539295.1. Classification (GTDB taxonomy): domain Bacteria; phylum Verrucomicrobiota; class Verrucomicrobiia; order Chthoniobacterales; family Terrimicrobiaceae; genus DASTFP01. The sequence continues at coordinate 204 of DATLIT010000305.1, forward strand.
GTGCAAGGCATCGATGAGCATCCGTTTGGCTGCTACTTCTTTGGGAGTCTGGATGAGGCGCTTGTCGCGCTCTTTGATGTAGCGCTGGGCCAGATCATCGACTTCGGGCAGATGAAGTGGGCTGACGCCGGGGCCTTCAATCTGGAGTTCTGCTTGTCTCTTGCTGCGCCTTGCTACTTTGCGCTTTTCGATTGGTTGTGGTTTTGCCATAGACAGCCACCTTGACAGGGTGAGCGAGGGGCGGCAAGCGCTTAAGTGTGCGCAAGCTTAATCGGTATTTCGATTAAGCTTCTTGGAAGTCGAAACGAGTTGCTCTGAAGGGGTGGTCGGCTCCGCCGGTCACGCTGTCCGTTCTGGCCCGACATTACTCGCGCCAGCAAGTGATCTCAGTCACATCGGCCTCAATGATCGACGGAGCCTTATTGGTCCGCAGTAGTGACGGCCTTACTGCTGTGCTTGTCAACCCACTGCGAGAGTTCGTATGCCAGTTCTTCGCGCAGTTTTTTGTGCAATGCTCTAAGATTGGCTCGGCGGCTGGCACCTGTATCATGCTGCGTGATGGTGAGCACTGCCTCAACGAACTCTTCCTCGCTCATCGCAACGCGATCCAGAAGGCCAAGATGACGACAGCCAGGCAGAAGGCTGCGAAGCCCAGCGCGAGCCATCTATAGCCGCGGTGCATCTGGCCCATGTTATTCGGGTATCCGTTCGGGTTCGGCCACCACTCATCGTTGCTGTAATGAGCGCTGTGATGCCCACGCAAGCCTTCGCACTGGATCTTCTCGCCACTAAATCGATCCAGCTTGATTGCTCCGCAGCGGACACTTCTCTTCCGTTCTTGATCTTGCATTGTTTACCTCTCTTTCTCTGTTTACTCCAGCCTATAGACTTCGAGCTGGCCGATCCCGGTCCGGCTCGTATAGCCGACAAAGATGTTGTAGGTCCCGGGATTCACGGTCGCAATCAAAGCGGATTCTGCGGCATCGGGCGGGGCTAGATGGACCGCGGTCAGTTCCGCTGCATCGGGGCCAGTCTGCCAGCCGCTGTTCGCTTCCATGAAGACGCCGTTCGTGTCGCGTAACTCCAGAGTCGTGCCTTTTACTGGCTTCAAGCTGGCCGGGAGCGATGGACCTAAGGCGCGGATTGCCACCTTGCTTTTGAGATCGGTTTTGAAACTCGCCACCATTTGTTCATCCCCTGAGCCTACCTTGGCTCGCGTGCTCATCTGCACGACGCCAAAGTTAGTCGGCGGTATCGGAGTCGGTTCTGGTGTCGGAGTCGGCGTCGCTGTGGGCGTCGCTGTGGGCGTCGGAGTCGGGATGCTGACGATCAATGGCAGTTCTGCCGAGGGCGCGCTCTGCACATTGGTTGGACTGTAGGCCGTGACGATAAAGAACTGCGGGCCGACTGGGATGGCGGTGAAGGCTTTGGTTTTCATCGCCGGCGGGGGAGCCGCTTGACCCGGCACATCCACGACGGTCGGATAACTTCCGCTCGTCGGGCCGTATTTCACTTTGTAACCAGCGACCTTGCCTTGCGGATTGGGGTCGGTCCACCCAAGGGTGAAACTCTGGCCGACTGGCTGCGGCGTAGCTCTGGGCTCTGCTTGCGTGACTGGCGCTGATGGCGCCTCATCTTGCTGCGCGTGCAAGACGGCGAACCGGCCGAGATTGAAAACGAGCAAGGTTAGGCCACCGGCGATCATGACTGCGTATACTTTTTTCATTGGTTCTTTCTTTCTGTTGGTTAGGGACGCGCCCTCAACGCCGTTACATCAAGGACGCGCCCCGTTCTATGCTTCGCTTGGTGAGCCTAACTTATTTGCCCAAGCCCGTCCAGACGCTCTTCGGCAGTTCCAGAATCTGGCCGCCAGCGCGCTGCATTTCAATCGAGCGGTCGTAACTCTCGACATCGCTCGCGGCTCGCGTCACGGCGTTGATGAGGCCGTAAACGTTAGGCCGCCCGCCTTCGATGAAGTGATTCAGGATTGCGTCGCTCTCTTTCTCGCTGAAGAGAAAGCGCTTTGTCACTTCTTCTACCGCTTCCACCGGCTTGATCCGCTGTTCCGCTGAACTCGTGAACTTCTCCACCATGGCCTTGAATCGATCGCGGTCGAAGAGGCCGTCGGCCACATCGTTGACCTTCATCCAGAAGGCCCGGTCATCCATCTCTTTTGTCGCATCGGTATAATACTCGCGCGCTTTGTCGAAGTCCTCTTCTGCGTCTTTGCGCCGCCCGATGTGATAACGCCCCATGGCTCGCGGCATGATGGCCCCGTTCATGCAGCTACAGGTGTAAATCATCGGGTCGAGAAAAAGCTGGCCCAAGCCAACCTCGCTGTTCCCAATGACTGCGCCTGCCTGCACGACATCGCCTACGGCTTTGGCCTGCACCTTCGGACTCGCCGCTTGAATATAGAACCGCGTCTCCGTCATCTCGCAGGAGAGGATGTTGCAGTTGAGCGCCTCGAGCTTGGGTAGGATGATGGCTGCCAGATCGCTGTTCTCCAGCGGCCGATAACCGTCCGAGAGAAAAGCGCGGGCCTTGTGCTCGCCGTTGAGCAAGGTCCGCAGCATCCGCCTCTTAGGCGTGTTCTTCCACCAATAGTTAATGTTCTGCGCGAGCAAGCCCGCGTGCTCGCCCTGCATCCGGTCAACGTAAGTCGCCGGGATGTGCGCCTGCGTCGCTATCTGTCTCAGGCAATGCCTGGTTGGCGTTGTCCTATGTTCCTCTTTCCCGATCTTGAAGGCGATACGGCCTTCGTCTATCGGGTCGAATCTGAGCTTAGAGGTCGGGACGATAAAGTCCCGCTTCTGTTTCTGCTCTTCTTTCACCTGTGTTAGCACCGTGGCTAACGATCTTCCTTCTTTCATACTATCTGTTTCCTTTCTGGTTTTTTGGTTACTTTCCTTATCGCTGTTCTGAGGGCGGTCAACTCTTCTGCTAACTGCAAAACGGCGTTGGGTAATTCCTCAATGTTGATCTCGGTTCCGCGAAAGTTTGCCCGAAAGCTTGCCCCATAGCGCCGCCAACGTTTCTTAATCAACAACTCTATAATGCGGCCCCGCTTGTCGTAGCGCTTCAACTGGCGGTCGTATTCATCAGCCCGCTCGTGAAACTTTTTCACGAATCGTTTTGCCCAAGCTTCCTCACTTTGCGCGATCCATGCCGATTCAATCAAAGTCACTCGGCTATTGCCGCTCCGGCTATGGTGCACTGGATAACCATTGCGGTAACCCTGACAAGCTGGACGCAGGTAGACGAAGTCACCCTCAGCCGCGAAGCACCAGCCGGTGAAGTTCTTTGCCGGTATTTTCTGCATTGGCTCATACCAGCCGATCTTGCAGACATGCCGATAGTAGGCCCGCACCTCCGCTTCTTGTGAGCGGTAGCGCCGCCGTCGCAAACTAACCACTCGTTTCCGCGCCTTCTCGGTTAGCCATAAGGACGGCGACGCTCCCTTTCTTCTCACGCCTGCTTGATTTCCTCTTTGTCATCCAAAGCCGGGATGTGGAAACTCCCGCCCACGGTTTGCTTCATCTTCACATAGTCCATCTGTAACCGGATGGTGTGCAGGAATTTTCCGACGATGTTTGCCACCGTCTGCGCTTTCTGCACCGTGGTGGTGCCGTTCTTGATCGCGTCGAGCTGTTCACTAAGCATCTCGCGCAGTTCATTCACTGTTTTCATTGGTTTTTTCTTTCTGGTTAGGCAAGCCACTAAGGCTTGCGTTTTCTTCTTGGTAGTCCAAGGGGATTAAGTCTGTCGTGGTTAGGCTGGTTAATGCCGTTTTTCAATTCCCAAACGCGCAGGGCGGTTAGGAGCAATCGTTTGCGCCTAACCAAATCCCCGTGCTCGATCTCCTCATGGTCTGTCTCGATGTTTGCCATAGTTAGAGCGGCCTTCTGGTTGGGGATGGGTAAGGTGAAGGTTTCGGCCTTGGCTGCTCTATTCGGTAACGCGGCACCCACGTTTCCGCCTTGTCTATCCTTACTCCGGTCGGCTTGCTTGGCTTGTATTGGCCGACATATAAGCCAAGTAAAAGGCCGATTCCTAAGCCGATCATGAGCGATGCTACTATTGTTTGTCCCATTGTTAGTTTCATTGTTTATGGGTTAGCAGCCTGTGTGGAGCGAGTGGGGGCACAGGCCACGAGTCCTAGTTAGGGCAGTGCTCTCATCACCTGCGGGTTCTTTTGCGGCATTTTACCGCCCATGCTGAACACGCCCATGTGAACATCGTAACTATACAGGGTGAAGCCTGCCGTATCGTTGCCATAGAACCAAATCTCACCCGTTGCCAGTGGGTTGGCCCAAACGTATATGCCCTCGGAGTTGGTAATGGTGTTATACCAATGGAAGGTGATGCCAGTGGGAGTGGTGCCATCGGGAAGCATGAAGCCATCAGGTAACACCCACCAGCCATTGATCTCATGTAACTGCGACCAAGGATGGATACCATCGCTGATTCTCGGATCACCCTTGGTGACAAAAAGCCAGTCAGGAATACCTACTGGCTCTGAACCGTCGCCCATATCCAGAATGTGCCGGACTCTGGTTACAGGACCGTTCTGGTGTTTACCGCCCGGGTCGCCTCCGCCGCTGCCTCCGGTTTTGGTCACCGTGCCTACCAGTGAACCGTCATCTGCATAGGTTTGGTGAGACCCTCGGCAGGCCTTGATGACTGTCGTGCCAAGAGACGTGCCCTTGAGTATAACGCAATCATCAGTCGTGCTCGTAGTCGAGGCGGTGGTCGATGTTCCACCCCCGGCTGACTTATTCACTGTTCCTGTGAACGTATCGGCCCATGCCGTTGCACTCAGACAGAGTGCGATTATTCCTATCATGTATCTCATTCTTTTTTCTTTCTAGTTATGGAGCGTGTTGCTCCGGTTTTGTTTTTATGTCCTAGGGGAAAAGTCCTAATTGCGGATCGGGCGGGGGCGGCGGTTTCTGGCCGAGATATTTCGGACGCCAATCTGCATCGACTGTCGTGTCGTCTTTCATCCGGACAATGAATTGCGCGCCGACTTCGAGACGGTCTTTCCAGTAATGCCAGTTCCGATAGGTCGGACATAGGTCTGTCTTGGCCCATCTCGTTTTCTCGCCAATGCTCTCCGCGACCGCAAACGTGACGCGGACATATTCTGCTCCGTTGCCGTATTTTTGCTCTAGTAGCTTCGTTATGGTTGCAATCATGGTTTTTGTTCCTTTCTCTCGCGCCGCTCGCAGAGCATCCCGAGCAGGAAGGCTTCGCAAGCTTTTCGCGGTTGCGTCGGACAGATGCCGCTGTTCGGATAAAGGTAGCGCCAGCCGCCCTCGATCTCGCGCACGACTCTATAACCGCCGCAGTCATGCTGGATGGCGCAGCCCGCCTCTTCCGCTAAGCGGCGCAATTGTTCCTGCCTCAGTGCTCTGGTCGCTTTGCTCATAGAAGCTTAATCGGTTTTTCGATTAAGCTTGGTATCTCTGCGGCCTGTAACTCTGGGCGTAGGGCAGTGTGTCCCGCAGCGCTTTGTATTCCGGATCCAACTGCGCTCGGGCCAGCGCGATTGATCGCGGCATGGCGCGCTTGCCATCCATGTGGGTATCGAACATCCGGCAACCGAAGGGCGAGACTTCGTGAATCGTGCAGCGGTCGTTCTCATCGAGAAAGACGCAGCAGCGCACGCCGTCGCTCCGCTTTCGCATCTGCGGGGTAATCGAGCCAATCCGCATGACCGCGCCGCCCGGCATTCGCACGACCGCACCGGGACTGGCGCAAAGTCGGCTTTTGACCCATTGAAAAGCAACTTCGAGGCTCGCTCCTTGCTTTTTGGCGATATGTCGAACGATCTCTTCGAAGTCCTTGTTGTCGAGTGGACCAGGCTGCCGATGACAGCAGCGGACGCACTCCCGGCAGGCGCAGGTGCTGCGCTCAAACGGGTAATCTTTTGCCATAAGCTGCGGCCCTCCAATCGGCGAAGGTTTGTAACATCTCTTTGTGAGCGGCTGAGCTGCCGGTCTCGTTGAAGCGGCGCTCCGCTGCCTTGTAGGCTCGTTCGTATTCTGCCAGCGGCCGCTCTAACTCCGGTTTCTTCTCGTGGTGTTTTGCCATAGGGGTTAGCCTGTTTGCACGATCCCCCGGCAGATAGTGCACATCCAACCGTGCATCCCGCTCTCTGCGCTTCGGTAGTAAGCGATCTTGCT
>DATLIT010000306.1:0-8766 GCA_035539295.1 Terrimicrobiaceae bacterium
TCGCAGTCGGGCGATTGAATTGCCGACGTGTGCTTGCAGCCAGAGCTGACCCGAGGCGTCGGCGGTCTCTTGCGCCAGTTTGTAGTTGGTCTCGGCTTTGTCCAACTCCCGCCGACTGCAATGAATATCACCCCTCTGATCCGCGATTCTTGCGCGATACTCGTGAAGGTCAGTGCCAGCGACATAGTGGTGGGCGAGCCCAAGGCAGATTTCAGCATTTTCAAACTCGCGGCGAAACTTGCGGATGCGCGCCTCTTCCAGAAGGCTCCAAACTTGTCCGAGAAGGTCGTTGATAAGCGCCCTAAGCTTTCGCTCGTGATAGAGAATGTCGAGGGCATCAACGTATCTACCAACATCGCGTAAGGCCTTGGCTTCTGTGAGAAGTGCTTGTGCGTGGAAGTAGGGCAAATTCGAGTTAAGCGGTGCACTCGCTGAAGAGAATGCTTCGCGGTGATGCTCGACCAACTTGATAGCGCCAACATGATCGCCGCTCTTATAGAGCAAGGAGGCCTCAGCCATGGCAACAACGCCGTGATAGGTCAGTGCAGTGCCGTCGAGTTGCTCAAGGAGCAGTTTTGCTTGCCGAAGGCTTGAACGCGCTCGCTCCACCTCGCCTCCCAAACTGGCGGCGACACAGCCGAAGCAAGAGGCGACCAACTCGACCGCACTAAGGCTATCGTGCCGGCAATCGCGGATTTTCGCCAGATGCGGGATCGCCTCCTGAAACGCACTGGCCCTCAGCAAGGCGAACCCAGATCCAAAGTTGTAAATGGTCGCGGCCGTTTCATCACAATCAGAGGCAAGTGCGGCCAGATGACGAGCGACTGTCCGGAGCGGAGATACTCCAGTGCCGTGATCTTTGTCGGCGAGCAAACAGCAGAGAAAATGAATTTCCTTCAGCAGTCGCTCCTTCTGATCCGAAGTCTCCCTGGCCGCCGCATTCGCGTAGCGGCTGATACACGATCGCACATCTTCTAGAAATCTTCTCCTCATTGACTACGCTGGTGCGACCCGCTGAGCCTTGACATTTCCGCGGGCGATCGTCCCGAATCGCATTAGTTTTGGCAAGGAGTCGCTCCAGCGTCGCCTGACTTCGCCTGCGCGTAGACGATGGCGCCGCCCAATGCGCCTGTCTTGATCGCCTCGAGCAGGGAGTAGTAGTAGTCCTCCGCATAGTTAACAAGCTCCGAGGCGAACAGCTTAAGGAGTTGTTGCCGCCGGATGGCGAACCTGTTGACGAATTTCGTATACCAAGTCTCGAAGTCTACGCTGATGTCCAGGCATTCGCCTAGACTCCAACCGGTCTGATCGAGGCGTGATTGCAACGAGTTCATCGATAGCGGACGCCAGAGCAGCGTCTCAGGTTTTTCCGCGAAACGTGTTTCGGTGAATCCGCCTCGGTCAAGGTAATCAAAGAGGCAGAGAGTGGCATCGGGCTTCCCAGCCAACCGGAGCGCAGCGAGCGCAGCGTGCTGCTCCGGAAATGCATAGAAGGCATTGAACGCATAGATGATGTCGAACTGAGTAGGGAAAAGTTCTCCTGCACATGTGACGTCGGCGGCCACGAACCTAACGTCCGGGTAGGCGGTCTGTGCAAAAGAAATTGTCTCCGCATCAATGTCCAGCCCGATTACCTGGCCCCAGCCCTGGGATTGAACGAGAGCCGCAGTTCCACCTCGTCCACATCCGGCGTCGAGGCAAGATTGATTTGGACGTTTTGGCAAACGTCTCCAAGCCATCCGCACGGCTGCTTCCTCGCCGGCATGTGCGAAATCGCCGTCGCGAACCGCGGCCAGCAACCGTTTCCCATCGGCATGATTCATCTTCACGCGCCCCATCATGGCAGCTCCGCCTCCTCTGGTCATGCCTCAATGCTAAGCGATCGCGCACTGATCGTTCTGTTCGACGCTAATGTTTGTCCGCTTGCTCCCTCGCTGGCTGGGCGAAAGTTTGGCACCAACGACCGCCGCCGGTGCTCTGCTGATTGTTTTCTCGTGAAATTCGCCCCGCGACGCAGGAGAATGTGTCTATGATAGTTGGCATCGATTTAGGCACGACCAACTCCCTGATTGGAGCGATGGAGGCCGGATTTCCGATCTTATTTTCCGACGAGCTCGGCAGAAGATTGACCCCGTCGGTCGTCTACTTTCCGCAGGGCGGTGATCCCATTGTAGGATACGAAGCTCTGAAATATGACGAGGCGATTTTCTCAGTAAAGAGGTTAATGGGTAGAAAAGTCGGCGAGAGCCAAACCAGTGAAAGGGGCGTTGGAGTGCCAGGTGAACCTGTGCGGCTGCTCGCCGGTGGCAGGATTGTTTCGCCTGAGGATGTTTCCGCAGCAATCCTACGAAAGCTAAAGCGTGACGCGGAACGATCGCTGGGGACCTCTGTTGATCGCGCCGTCATCACTGTCCCCGCTTATTTCAACGACGCTCAGCGGGCCGCCACCAAGCGAGCCGGTGAAGCCGCGGGGTTCGTCGTCGAACGGCTCCTGGCCGAGCCGACGGCGGCAGCGCTTGCTTACGGCTTAGACCGCCTGAACGAACGCGCGAAGGTAGCGGTCTATGATCTGGGCGGCGGAACCTTTGACGTTTCCGTCCTGGAGCTCAGCGGGCGGGTTTTCGAAGTCCTCGCGACCAACGGCGACACACACCTTGGCGGAGATGATGTCGACGCCGGCATTGCCGAGCGATGCGGAGTGAGTAGGGTCGTCGCGGAAGCCATCAAGAGAGAATTCTCCGAACCCAGACGTCAGGAGTTTTCGATCTCTCCAGCGCTGTTCACGTCGATTTCTCGCCCAATCATCGAGCGAACGCGGCTGCACTGTCTTCGATCATTGCAAGACGCCGGGCTGAAACCGGCAGATCTCGATGAGGTAATTCTCGCCGGAGGGGCGACCCGCATGCCCTTGGTCCGAGATTTTGTGCAGGAGATCTTTGGCAGGCAGCCTAATACCAGCCAGCATCCCGATGAGGTAGTCGCCGTGGGAGCCGCGATTCAGGCAGGCATCCTCGACGGGGCGGTTCAGAATGTGACACTTCTGGATGTGACCCCCTTGTCGTTGGGAATTGAGACGGTGGGAGGACTTATGAACGTACTGATTCCGCGAAACACGACGATTCCCTGCAAGGCTGGTGAAATGTTTACCAACGCCGCGGCCAATCAGGCTTCGATGCGAATCGCGGTTCTCCAGGGCGAGCGAGAAATGGCTCAAGACAACTGGAAGTTGGGCGAGTTTGAGATTCTCTTTACGCCTGCACCGCGTGGACAAGCCCGCGTCGGTGTGCAGTTCGAAATCGATGCCAATGGGCTGCTAAGCGTTCTGGCGCGAGACATCGCCACAGCACGTGATACCAGGGTCAACATGAAGAGTGCGGTGGAAGTAAGCGATGCGGCCGTGGAGAAAATGCTCGCCGATTCGCTCGAGCATGCCTTCGAGGATATGAATGAGCGGGCGTTCGCCGAGGCATGCTTAAAGGCCGACGAGATGCTACCAGCGGTTGAGACCGCCTTCGAACGGCTGGGGAACCAAATCACCGAAGACCAGCGGCAGGAAATTGTCACTCTGGTCGCCCAGATCCATGAGGCGCGAGCTGCTCATTCGCTGGAAAAACTAAGAAATGGCTTGAGCGAACTTGACAAGGTGACTGAGCCGCTCGCCGCTCAGCTGGTCGAAGCTATTCTGCAAGGGCAAAACTTTCCGACGAACAAACTTCGCTAAAACGTCGGGACTCATGCACCGATTGGATCGCCCAGTCTCCTTCCAAGCCTTAGATAATTGACAGCGTAGTCTTTGATCGAGTCCTCCAGAGAGGTGGTCGCCGCGTTGTATCCAGTGGAGCGCAGCTTAGATATGTCAGCGCAGGTGTAATACTGGTACTGATTTCTTATGCTTTCGGGCATCTCGATGAAGACAATTTCGCACGGAATCGCCAAGGCATCAAAGAGGGCATTGGCCAGGTCAAGCCATGTGCGAGCGACACCGGCTCCAATGTTGTAAAGCCCCGCGGCAGATCGCGTCTCGGCAAGATGCAATGTCATCTCCACGGCGTCCTTGACGTAGACGAAGTCGCGCATCTGCCCGCCGTCCGGAAACTCGGACTTGTAGCTTTTGAAAAGACGAATACTGCCGGTCGAGACGATCTGCTCATAAGCCTTGCAGACGAGGCTGCGCATCTCTCCCTTATGGTATTCGTTTGGACCAAAGACGTTGAAATACTTGAGTCCCACTATCTTGGAGAGCATTCGCTGGTCTTGCGCGAAGAGATCGAAAAGATGTTTCGAGTACCCATAAAGGTTGAGGGGGCGAAACGCCCGAAGATCCTCGTTCTTGTCGTCCATACCAGCGGTGCCATCACCATAGGTCGCCGCCGAGGAGGCGTAGATAAATCGCGTGTTGCTGGCCAGCGCCCATTGACAGAGGCTTTTGGTATACCCAAAATTATTCTCCATCACGTAGGTCGCATCCGTCACCGTCGTGGACGAGCACGCGCCCAGGTGAAAGCAGGCGTCGAACCTTCCGTGCGACCGCGAACTTCTCGAAAGGTCATGCAAGAGCCTGTCTGCAGGGACGTAATCTTCGAACCTCAACGGAGCTAGATTGCGCCACTTCTGGTCACTTCCGAGATGATCGGTAACGATGATCCGAGTGATGCCGCGACGGTTCAGGCCGTGGACGAGAGCGCTTCCAATGAAGCCGGCCGCTCCGGTCACGAGATAGCGGCCCTTCGGACTGAGAAGAGTGTGGCGACGACCTGTCCGCGTAGTCTTAGCACGTCGCCGAGGCGAAGTTTTCGAAGCTTTCATCATAAAATGTCTTTGCGGCGAGAATCACTTCGGCGCTTGCCTCGCTTGCGATGTTCGGTGCCCAACTTTCGAGCTGAATCTCGACTGGGGCGGAGCGCCTCAGTCGAATTGTTTCCTGGCAGTCTTACCCCCGACTGGAGATTTTGGGCGGCCGGAAACTCGGCGAATTGAAGAAGACGAAGAACGCCCTCTGCTGAACGGCGCAAGCCAAGCGCGGAGACATGGAAAAGGTGCAAGGCGAATCTCACTGCGGAGAAGGATTGCGCGCGCGCCGCGGTAAATCAATCTTGTCCGAAACCTTGCGCCTGAACTAGGCTGGGGCATGGTGACCAAGTTCCCGGGTTCACTGGCTCTCCTTCTCCACGCGCACCTCCCCTTCGTTCGACATCCCGAGCACGACGAGTTCCATGAAGAGGATTGGCTCTTTGAAGGCGTCGTGGAGACCTATATTCCGTTGCTGCAGATTTTTCGACGCCTCGCCTCGGAGCGCGTTCCTCTTCGCGTTACTCTCACGATGACGCCAACGCTTTGTGCCATGCTGCGGGATCCGCTTCTCCAGCATCGCACAGAGCGCTACCTGGACCGTGTCATCGAGCTTTCCCGTCGAGAGATCGAAAGGACAGCCAACGACCCGGCGCTCAATCAACTGGCGCGTTTCTATTCGAATCGGTTTCTTTCCGCCCACGACTTCTACCTCAATGAAATTGGACGGGATGTTGTCGGGGCGTTTGCCCAGCTTCAGGAAGATGGTCTTGTTGAGATCATCACGTGCGCGGCGACACATGGTTTTTTGCCTCTGATGGAGTTTTGTCCCGAGGCAATGAAGGCGCAGATTTTCATAGGTCGGGATGAATATCGGGAATGCTTTGGGCGCGATCCAGTCGGGATCTGGTTGCCCGAGTGTGGATACGTTCCAGCGGTGGGCAAAATACTCCAGGATGCCAATCTGCGCTGGACGGTTTTGGACGCGCATGGATTGATGTTTGGCGAGCCGCGTCCGCGTTTTGCCATCTTCTCACCATACTATACTCCTGCAGGGCCGGCCGTCTTTGCGCGCGATCGCGAATCCAGCAAGCAGGTTTGGAGTGCTCGCGAGGGCTATCCGGGTGATCCTGCCTATCGCGATTTCTACCGCGATATCGGCAAGGAATTGCCGGAGGACTATCTCGCCGGCGTCTATCCCGATGTCGGTCACCGCCGCTATTCGGGAATCAAATATCATCGGATCACCGGCAGCGAAAACAAGGAGTACTATCGACGTGACTGGGCGATGGGAGCGGTCGAGGCGCACGCGACGCATTTCTTGCAAAGCCGGGTCCAGCAAATCGAGCAGCTACATCAGATGCTGCCAGTCGAGCCGATCTTGCTTAGTCCTTTCGACGCAGAGCTCTTCGGACACTGGTGGTTTGAGGGTCCCGAATTTCTCGACCTCTTCCTCCGTAAGGCCGCTTACGACCAAAAGGCCTTCCACTTGACCACTCCGACGAGCTATCTGTTCAATCATCCAACTTTGCAAATGGTCAGCCCTTCGTCTTCCAGTTGGGGCAACAAGGGCTATTGGGAAGTTTGGCTCGACCCCTGCAATTCGTGGATCTATTTACACCTGCATGCGGCCGCAGCAAGAATGACGGAAATGGCTTGCAAGTTCGCAAACACAGAGTCGAACTATTTCGATCGACTTCTCAGACAAATGGCTCGCGAACTTCTGTTGGCCCAGTCGAGTGACTGGGCTTTTCTCATGAAGACTGGCACGGCACGCGAATATGCGGAGAAGCGCACCCGCGACCACATCCTGCGCTTCACGAAACTTTATGAGCTAGCCAGCAATGACCGCCGCGACGATGGGTTCTTGGCCGCTTGTGAAGAGAGGGACAATCTCTTTCCCAATCTGAACTGGCATTATTACGCTTGAGGAGACTTCTGTTCGCAGCGCTTCTCGCGGGACTGCTCCCGGCTTTTGCGTCCGAGCGGCAGCAGCGATTTGCTTTCGCACTGCCGGAAGCCGAGGGTCGAATTAGTCTCGGAGTCTTCGACTCTACGGGGGCGCTGAGACGAACGCTCTATGTTAGCGCCGCCGAGAGCGATTTCACTATCGGACTGAACGGCTTGGTTGCGAGCTGGGATGGTAGGGATGATTTTGGTCAGCCGTTGCCCGCGGGCCAATACCGGATCCGCGGTTATCTCGTCACAGATGATCTGAAAGCTGAAGGGATGGCTTACCATTTCAATGATTGGGTCGATGATGAAAAAGCCCCTCGGATCACGCGAATCGATGATTTTCGCAAACACCCCGGCGGAGTCGTCGTGCTCGCGCAGTCCTTGAACGACCCTCATCCGCTGATCTTTCGCTTCGATCAACTGAGAGGCTTCCTCTGGACCACATATCTCGGGGCCGCGGTCGCGCCAGGAACGGTCCCCGAAGAGGCGACTGGCGAGCCGAGATACCACCTCGCCCAGCTTCCTCAGGTTAATGACTCGTCTTCTTCAACAAAAAAACGCCTGTTGGCCACCACCGAGCACTATGCGGCCGTTCTGATGTCGGACATGCTTTACCTCCTTGATTTGAATGCTGGCACGGTAATCGGCACGCAAGCGAATAAGTTTCCTCAGGTGGGATGCCTCACGTGCAGCCAGGACGCGCTCGTTCTCGGGACTGAGACTGGCCTCACCACAATAGCACTGCCGAGCCTCGAGATGTCTGGAGAACTTGACGCGCCGATCCCCTTTGATGCGTTGGCGGTTAACGGCCAACAGATGCTTGGTGCCTCGGCAAGCTATTGGCAAGTTTGGGGGGCGACCGACAGCGAGTGGGAACAATTGCCTCTGACCATCGCCGCATCCAGTCTTTCCTTTGGATTCGGCGACACCTTCTGGGTGACTGCCATCGATGAAAAGGATGGCACACCTTTCACCGGACAGTTCAATAAGCACGGCGAATTCTTGCGTTCGTATCGCGACGAATTCTTACCGGTCCGAGTCTGTGCCTCGACTGCAATCGAGGAAATTGCAGTTCTTGAGAAAAGCGGCGCAACGCAGCGCCTCCGTGTGCTCTCCTTGGGGGCGACAAGCGCGAACTCACCTGGTGAGTGGGTCGTGGATTTCGAGAAAGTCATTCAGAGCTGCGAAAACTTCGGCATCGTCAAGGGCAAGCTGGTCGCGGATGCTGGCACTGTTCCTCAGATCGATCACGTCGAGGTTTCATTGTCAGCAGGTGGCCTTTCTGCCTCGGCGCAGAAGCTCGCAGTGCGGGTGACTTCCGATCACGCCGGACTTTGGCTGGCAACAAAGTCGGGACTTCGACTTGCCTTTCTCGCAAGTCAGCCGAATGTTCGTCGGGTCGTCCTCGAGTTCCGGCCTGATAAGAAAATGCTCATAGTCTATGCCGGAGATGGCGCTGTGGTGGCTGAATACGCGGTCAAGGGTCTGGGAACTATTGTTGAAATCGATGCTGGAGATGTCGAGCTTCCCTAGGGTTGAGGTCAGGACAAGGCGAGAAGCGTCTTTACCCATTGCGGACCGGAATCGCGTGGTCCGTTCTGAGCCTCACAAGGTGCCTGCGTCTGGTCACTCGCTTTGGCATGATTAATCAAAGACCGGCTGCAAGAAGCCTGATCTGCTTGGCAGCCTTGGTCTGCTGGGCACTGACAGTGCCAGCCGGTGGGGTTGAGGAGATTAAGGTTCCCTTCAATTTTGCCTGGGGAGAGGCTGCCCAGCGACTTGAAGACAGTCTCAAGCGCGTGCAGGCGCGTGTGGTAGATCGTAAGAAAGTTCGAAACCGCCAATGTTTGGTTGTCGAAGGTATTCCGCAGCGGCTCTTGCAGCGCGCCTTGTTCTATTTCGACAACGATGCGCTCAACGAAATAGAACTTCACTATGGCGACTCCACCTGGGATGCCGATCACTACGGCAACTTCTTCGATCAGACACGCCGGAACATCGAGACCAAGTATGGGATTGGGC
>DATLIT010000307.1:0-4679 GCA_035539295.1 Terrimicrobiaceae bacterium
CCAATGCAAAGCGCTGCAAATCGAAGGGCTTCCCATCCAGGGAAAGCTCGAGTTCGGCATTGCTCGCATTTCGAGAGAAGTTTCCCAGCCGCACCATGAGTTCGGCAGATTGCGGACTTGCCGGCAGCGGGCGTTGCGCAAGAGTCAGCACCGCTAAGTTATCTGTCGGTTTGCCGACCGTAATCTGCTCGGCATTGTCCGAGGCGGGTGCTTTTCGGTCGCCAATGACGATGAGCCTTTTTTCACCCGGTTTAGCGTCAAGAAGTCTGCGAGCCAGCACCAGGGCTTCATCGAGATTCCCACCGGCGTCCGAGGGCTCCAGCGAGGACAGCTTTCGCCGCAGCTCCTTACCGTCGCTCGAGAAGGAGGAGATGATTCGCGGAGCTCCCTCCATCCCGAGAATGGCCACCTCGTCATGAGGGCCCAGCCTCGAGACCAGATCCTGTGCTGCCAGAAGAGCCTCCTGGAAAATACCAGGTGCTTGCATCCGTGCTCTCATATCCAGGACAACAACCGTCGAGCGATGACTATGTGACGAAGATTCCTGCGGACGGGCCAGCGCGAGAAGCAACAGAAGCAAGATCATCAACTGGAGAATCAAGGAAAGTGGATTGCGCAACCGGCCGAGAAATTTGCGATGCGGTTCGCGTTCCAGGACTCTCTGCCAGAAAAGCAAGCTGGAGAACTCCAGCATCCGTCGCGAGGGGCGGCGCAAATACAGCACCAGGATGGGAAGCGCGAGCGACCCGAGGAAAAAGGCTGCCGGAAACAGGAAATTCATCGCACCAGCCCGTCGCGCCGAAAGTCTCGAAGAATGATTTCATCGAAAGCGGCATCGGCACTGACAAACGAGTAGCCTGCATTGTGCCGGGCGCACCAGGACTTGAGTCCACCGCGAAAGCGATCGACTTCCTCGCGATAGAGCCGCCGCAGAGTCGGGCTGGCCGTCACGGCCAGTTCCTGCGCGCTCTCGCAGTCGCGGAGCAGCAAATCGCCGCTGTGGCTGGGATCGCATTCGCCGGGGTCCATGAGATGGACAAGATGCACCGCGAAATGCCGGCCCACCAAGGCGCTCAGGCCACGCTCGTATCCCGAGGGATCGAGGCAGTCACTCAAGACGATCGCCAGACCGCGCCGGCGCCGGCCGCGTCCAAAGCGTTCCAAGCTCGAGGAGAGATCGGTTTCGCGGCCGGATGGGTCCGCCCGTAAGAAGCGCAGAACCTCATGGAACGCCGGTATGCCCCTGTAATGTCCACTCTCCGCGCGCAACGTAGAATCGAAGAACCAGAGCGCCACGTGGTCGAGGCCATGCAAGGCGAAGTAAGCCAACGCCGCCGCCAGCTGCCGCGCAAGCAAGAACTTGGGCGAGTGCGAAGCGTCGCTGCCGCGCCAGTGCATCGAGGCGCTGCAATCAATCAGAACGCCAACGTCGAGCTCCTCTTCCTCCTCGTAGAGCTTCATCATCAGCCGCTCGATTCTTCCATAAATGTTCCAATCGATTCGTCGCGGATCGTCACCCGGCACATAGTTGCGAAAATCAGCAAACTCCAGACTCGAACCCATGCGTCGTGAGCGCCGCTCAGCGCGCAACGTTCCCGCGAAGCGCTTGCTCATTTGCAAGCGCACGTGTTCAAGGCGCACGAGGAAATCGTCGTCGAATATGTTGGCCTCGTCGGGCGGCATGCCCACAACTACGCTGGGTTACAGCGCTTTTCCATACGCATCAGAAAAAATCACGGCCGGTCGCCGGCACCATCATCGTGAAATTCTTGGCGATTTCTCTTGGAGGCTTCGGTTGGCTCGAATTTCTTTGCTGCCATGCGTGCTCGGTTTTCACTTTGTTTCCTTTTCGCAGCGACTTGCTTTGCGAGAGCCGAATCCTCGCTGCAGCATTGGACCGAACTCGGGAGATTGGCGGGAGAAGTTGTTGCCTGGGAGGGCGAAGGCTGGTCAGATGGTCGAACCATTCGCCTTGCTGGCGTTTCGTTCCCTTCCTCCAAGAGTATTTTTCAGGTCATTGACAACCCGCCCGAAAATCGCCGCTCGCTTTCGTCGGCGCTGGCCGCAGCAGGTGCCGTTGCCGGCTCAAACGGCGGTTACTTTCACAAGGATTTCACTCCCCTGGGACTGACGGTCTCGCGGGGAGAAACCATCCACCGCTTCGAGCGGGCGAGGCTCCTAAGTGGTCTGCTTGTCGTCCGCCACGGTCGAATCGAACTTGTGCGTTCCGGCAAATTCAAATCGGGGAGCGATGTGCAGCAAGCCCTGCAGGCAGGCCCCTGGCTTGTGGAAAAGGGCGCACCAGTCGCCGGGCTCGATGACACGCGGAGCGCTCGTCGGACCATCGTCGCGAACGACGGAAAGGGCCAATGGGCTCTCATCGCTACTTCCTCGATTACACTGGCCGATGCCTCTCGACTCCTTTGCGCAAAAGGAATCATCGGGCCCCTCAAGATTGCCAATGCGTTGAATCTCGACGGCGGCTCATCAACGGCTCTTCAGGCTGGTTTGTCGCCCGAGATCCTCATCGAAATCGCGGCTCTCGGACCAGTCCGCAACTATCTCACCGTCGCGCCACGCCGGCCTTAGTTTCGCCGTGGATTATTCTTCCTCGCGGGCTCCGGGAATTTCATTATTTTTTTGGCATGCAAATCCACCTCAGCCCCAGACATCTGACTCTTACCGCAGCCATCTACGCATACGTGGCGGAGAAGATAAATCACCTGGAGCAGCTCACGGATCGCATTCTCGCCGCCCATGTCGTCCTCCTCCATGACGAGACGAGCACGAGGAAGCATATCGTTAAGGTCCACCTTGCCGTTCCCGGCCCCGATATTTACGCCGAGGATGCTGAGGACGATCTTTACGCCGCCATCGACAAAGTCACCGGCAAGCTTTCGCAACAGCTCAGAAAGCGCAAGACGCGCATCGCCGACCGCAAGAAACATCGCTCGCGTCTTGCGAGTGAAGAGAAAAAAAGGGGCTACAAGCGCCGCTGAGGTCGAAGCTTCGGGTGGACTACAAGGTCAAACTCGAGGTCTTTGAGGGACCTCTCGATCTCTTGCTCTATCTCATCAAGCGCGACGAGGTCGATATTTACGAGATCTCCATTGAGCGGATCGCCAAGCAGTATCTCGACTACATGGAAGCCTTCCAGGTCCTAAATATCGATCTTGCGGGAGAGTTTATCGTGATGGCGGCGAATCTGCTTTATATCAAGAGCCGCACGCTACTGCCCAGGGAACAACAGATGCCCGAGGAAGACGCCGAGGAGGACGATCCCCGATGGGAGTTGATCCGCCAGCTTATCGAATACAAGAAATTCAAGGAGGCCGCGTTCGAGCTCCGCTCACGCGAAGCGATCCAGGAAAAGCTCTTCCCTCGATTTCCTGCCAATCCGGAGCTCGCACCCGCGGGGGACCTCCTCGTCAGCGAAGTCGGGATTTTTGATCTGATCAATGCCTTTCAAAAGGCGCTCAAGCGGCTGGAGAGCCGCAAGCAGGAGGAAGATCTTCGCGAAATTTTCGAGGAGAATTTCACTGTATCGGACAAGATCGACTTTTTGCTTCGCGTGATCTACCATGGCGTTCCCGTGCGTTTTGAGGAATGCTTCGCCGATGCCGCGAGTCGCGCCGAGATCGTGGTCACGTTTCTCGCCATGCTCGAGCTGATCCGTCTCAAACAGCTTCGCGTCCGCCAAGACAACCATTTTGAAGAAATTTGGCTCGAGCGCACCTTTCCCACGACGAAGAGCGCCGAGAGGTCGGTATGAGCCAAGAAGTCGCTGACTGGTCTCTTAAGCGTGTCGTCGAATCCATCTTGTTTGCCTCACAACGGCCGGTTTCAACCAAGGATCTGCACGGCATTTTGAAAAGCGCGGCCGACATGGAGAAGGCAGATCCCCACGCCGCCAGCTTCTCAGCGATCAAGGAATCGGCGCTCCGCGCCGCCATTGATGAGCTCGCGGCCGAATGCGCCCAGCCGTCGCGCGCCTATGAATTGCGCGAGACCGCGGCCGGCTGGCAACTAGTTACCAAACCGCAGTTTTCGCCATGGCTTCGACAGCTGTTTCCGGAATACCGTTCCGCCCGACTGAGCGCCCCGGCGATGGAGACTCTCGCGATCATCGCTTACAGGCAGCCGATCACACGCGCTGACATCGAGGCGATCCGCGGTGTCGCCGTGGATGGCGTCCTCCAGACGCTTTTGGATCGCGGCCTGGTAAAGATTTCCGGCCGAGCAGAAGTTCCCGGACGCCCGCTGCTCTATGAGACCACGCAGTATTTCATGGATCATTTCGGTCTGAGGAATCTGGACGAACTTCCGAATGTGATGGAACTCCGGAAGGTCCGCCTGCCGGTTGTTGCGAGCAGCGCCACGGCCGCCTCCTCTGGCAACCCGAGCACAGCGGAAGCAATTGAACCGAGCCCCGATATCACTGTGCAGAACGCTCCACCAGAAGGTAAGTCGCCATGAGCGATCTTGATGAATTGCGGCGGCGAATCGATGCGATCGACGACGAACTTCTTCGCTTGCTCAATGAGCGCGCTGTGGTGGCCAAGGAAATCGGTGCCATCAAAAATCGTGAGGGTCTGCCGATCTATTCTCCGGAGCGCGAGGATCGAGTGATTCGCAGCCTGATCGAGCGCAGCGAAGGTCCCCTCACGCCCGAAGCGATC
>DATLIT010000308.1:0-4463 GCA_035539295.1 Terrimicrobiaceae bacterium
GCGATCTCCTGGATGGCTTTGCCGACCAGATACGGGCGAACGGCGGCGGCGTGCGCAAATTCAGCCGCGGCGGTGCGCTCGGCACCGCTCTTGATGATCGCCACCTGGTTGGCGCCTTGTTGGCGGATGGCGGAGGTGACCTGTCGGAGGCGGTTGACCACTTTTTGCTCGATTTGGTGGATCATCTGATCATCTCGAAAGTGAACCTTGCGGATGTAAACAGATCCCAAATGGAACCCCCACGCCTCTGATTTCGGAGAGACTTCCTCGCGAACCCGCCGGCTCATCTTGTGGCGGTCCTCGAGAAGGTTTTGCAGCGGCATGTTGCTCAGGCAGCGCACAGTGGCATTGCGAACGTTGGCGCGTAAGGAGCCACGCGGATCAGTGTTGCGGAAAAGATAATCGGCCGGATTGCCTACGCGCATTTCGTACCACACGCCGATGCCCATCGGCGTCCCTTCTTCCGAGTTGACCGGCTCGCTGCGCAAATATTCTTGATCGAGTCGCAGATCGACGCGCCGCACTGCGCCGAAAAATCGGATGAGGAGCGCGTGCGGGCCGATCTTAAAGGCGAGCAGATGCAGGCCGGGGTCGTCGATGACGCCAATCACGCGTCCAAAGGGCAAAAAAACGTGGGCTTCGCACTCCTGCACGATCGCGAACAGACAGAAGAACTTTCCCAAGCCAGTCACCAGCGGCACCAGAATGATGCACACGATCAGGGTGATGAAAAAGGCGAGCAGAAAAGTCATCGTCCCATGTCGAGAATGATGCGCTTCGCGCGCTTGTAGAGGTCGAGCCGAACATTGCGCAGGTACCCCGGAATGGCCTCCGGTCCGCTTTGCTTCAGCAAGTGGAGCTGTTCGGCGAGCCACCTGAGCGGCTCCACTTCTGCTTCCGCTTTCATAGTTTGGATTTCCACTGCGCGCTTGGACTCTTCGATCCGCTGGTCGGCAAGCGCCTGCGCCACGCTGACGTCCGAGGAAACTTCGTTGTGGGCGGTGTTGATGGCGGCGAGGGCACTTTCGATTTGGTGGGGCGGGTCGATCCCAGTGATCAATGAGGCGTCGAGCGTGATCCCGTAACGTGCCGCCGAGCTGCGGCACTCGAGGTCCATTTGCTCGTTAAGAAGATTCACATTCTTTCGAAGATCGTTAATGGAAATGCCCTCAAAGCGGAGGTCTTCCGGTGCAAGCGCTCCATCCTCGCGCGGTGCCTTGAAATTCGCGATGCGCTCCCGCAGAACGGAGATGAAATATCCCATCACATGCGCAATCGGGTTTTTTACCCCGAAGAGGAACGCATAAAGATTGCCTTCGCTCACACTGAAGCGAATTTGTCCGCTCAAGCCAATGTTAAGCTGATCCTGGGTGACTGCCTCAAGCACCAGACCTCCTTGATTCGCTTCCGGGGTCTCGGGATCAAAGGCGATGCTGGCTGTGGAAATCGCGACGTTAACTTTATGCACTCGTTGCCAGGGCCACCGAAAATAGGGACCGCCCGGGCCAATGACGTGTAGTTGCGGATAGCTGTAGCGTTCTCGATCTGCTTCGGGGAGGTCGTCGGCTAGCGGAGTATCGAGCGTGGTGGCTCGTCCGATGCGTTGAGCCCGGCCAAAGCTCGTCAGCACGGCGCGTTCGTTCGGCGCCACTGTAAAGAAGCCCATCATCAACGCGCGCAGCAAGAGGTACGCGGTGACGCCCAGGACAATGCCAACGATTATCTCAATGCCTGTCATCTCTCCAAAGGTGAGCGGACGTTATTTTTCCGGCGGCCGTGAAGGCAAGAATGGAGTACGCGAAATCTGCGCGCCTCGTACGTTTTCCAGAGCACATGTTCTGGGGAGCGAACTCGTCCCGGCTGTGACCCTTCGGAGTCGTATCGAAGGATCTGTAGCAGAAGCCGCTACACGGCCGAACCCTATTTTCGCATGAGCGCTGCGCCTCAACTAGTGCGTTCACCGGAGACGCTCCGGCAGCCGCCGGCGCGCCCGCACGTGCCAAGCGTGCGTTCTCTTGATCCAACGGTGGCTCGACAAATTTAGGCCCCGACGTGACTATTCGAGCCTTTCTAAAAATCCATGGTTACATATCCCTACAAAGACTCTCGGTTGCCGGTCACAGAACGCGTCGTTGACCTTCTCGGACGGATGACTTTGACCGAGAAAATCGCCCAAATGTATTCTCATTGGTTGATCCTCTCCGCGAACGGCGAGCATCGCATGCGCGAGGATGTTTTCGCACAGAGGACGACGAGCGAGGCCTTCAAGGAGATGCTCAAGGCGGGGATGGGCCAAATCACCCGGCCACTCGGCACCCACCCGGTCGATGCCAAAGAGGGCGTCCGCGCCCTCAACACCCTGCAGAAGTTTCTCGTCGAGGAGACTCGGCTCGGCATCCCCGCGATGTCGCACGAAGAGTGCCTGGTCGGCCTCATGGCAAAAGGTGCGACGCTCTTTCCTTCCGCCTTGAACTACGGCTCGACCTGGAATCCGGAGCTCATTGAGCAGGTTGGTGGTGAGATTCGAAAAGAGGCCAAGCAGATTGGTTGTCATCAAGGTCTCGCACCCGTTCTTGACGTGTCGCGCGATGTTCGCTGGGGACGCACCGAAGAAACGATGGGAGAGGATCCTTACCTCATCGGTGTTCTCGCTACCCGTTACGTCAGGGGACTCCAGGGCGAGAATCGCGAACTGCTGGCCACCTTAAAGCACTATGCAGGTCATTCCTTCAGCGAGGGCGCTCGCAATCATGCTCCCGTGCATCTCGGCATCAAGGAACTGAGCGACACCTTTCTGCTGCCTTTTGAAATGGCGGTGAAGCAGGCCAATGCCGGCTCGGTCATGCCTGCCTATCACGACATCGACAACGAGCCGTGTCATTCGTGGCATTACCTGCTGACGACTCTTCTAAGAGACCAGTGGGGGTTTGATGGTCTCGTTGTCGCCGACTATGGGGGTGTTAGCTTGCTCCATATCCATCACGCAGTCGCCCGCGACAAAGCCGAGGCGGCCGCGCTCGCCTTCAATGCAGGCTTGGACATCGAATTGCCCGGGTTTGACTGCACAGAAAATCTCCAAGAGGCGCTGAAACGCGGTCAAATATCGGAGGAAAAGATCGATGAAATCGTAGGGCGCATTCTCACCGAGAAGTTTCGTCTAGGTCTCTTCGAAAACCCGTACGCCGACGAGAGTCAGCTGAACCTTCGAGCGGAAAACGCAAGACAGCTCGCGAAACAGGTGGCGTTGCAGTCGATCGTGTTGCTGGAAAATCGCGGCGTGCTTCCGCTGGACCCGACGAAGAGCCCGAAGGTGGCGGTGATAGGTCCAACCGCCGACGATCAGTTGGCGATGTTTAGTGGCTATTCCTTTCCGGTGCATTTGATCGTCGCCAACATGCAAGAAGACGCCCAATACGCCAAGACCCCGCTGCAAGCTCTCCTGGAGCGATTTGGTGAGAACAACGTTCGTTATGCGAAAGGATGCGAGATCCTGACCGAACGCAATCCGGAAGCGCCCGTCTTTCCCGGTGACGTCGATTCCGACGTCGCGGCAAGCCTGAAGCGAACCTCGCCAATCAGCCGTGATCTTTCGCAGATCGACAGCGCGGTGGAGTGCGCGCAGCAGTCCGATGTCGCCATCGTTTTCGTTGGCGACTTGGCCGGCTTGTTCCAGACCGGAACGGTGGGCGAAGGTTCAGACACTGACAGCCTCCAATTGCCAGGGGTCCAGGAAGAGCTCGTCCGGCGAATCATCGCGACCGGCACACCCACAGTGGTGGTGGTTACCTCCGGCCGCCCGTATTCTCTCAATGGGCTTGAAGACCAAGCCGCAGCAGTTCTGATGGCGTTCCAACCAGGTCAGGAAGGAGGCGAAGCCATTGCGGATCTCCTAACGGGCAAGGAAAACCCTAGCGGACGCCTGGTAGTCTCGATCCCAAAAAATGTCGGCGCGGTGCCGTACTACTATAACCACAAGCTCAAGAGTGGCGGCGCTCCGATCGCTTATCACTTCGGCACCAAGTACGCGTTTGGTTATGGCCTGAGCTATACCCAGTTCACCTATCGCGAATTGCGGATTAAAGAGAATCAAGTCAGCACCAGTGATGGAACCGTGGAGGTGGCGATCGACCTTGAGAATACCGGCGAGCGCGAGGGGTGCGAAGTCGTTCAAGTCTACTTCCGCGACGTCTTCGCGTCATTGGTCCGCCCGGTAAAGGAGTTGAAGGCTTTCCAGAGAGTCACGCTGCGGCCGAAAGAACGCGCGGTGGTGAGCTTCTCCATTCCCGTGGACATGCTCAATTTCACCAATATCGCCTATCAGCGCGTGGTCGAGGCCGGCGAATTCGAGCTATTCGTCGGTGCGTCCAGCAGCGACATCAAATCGAAAGGCAGGATCGAAGTCGTCGGTGAAAACCGCGTGCTCGGCTGTCACTGGCGCATGGAGAGCATTGCGAGAATCGAGC
>DATLIT010000309.1:0-2883 GCA_035539295.1 Terrimicrobiaceae bacterium
CTGCCACATTCAAACCCGTCCGCAGTGGGATCTCGTTTGCGAAATGGACCATGGTTGCGCTCCGATTCCGCTTACACGCGCCATGAGTGGCGCTTTGCAAAGAACCGATCCCCGCTGCGAGACCCAGACGGTCAGTTCCGAGGATGCCGAAGCACTAAGGCAGCTAAATGAACTCCTGAAGCCCTCAGGCTCAAATACCAAACAGAACTGACAATCGGAACGCGGCGTATGATTTCCAAGGTGCCTGCAGGAAGCGACCTCGAAAACTTTGCTGCGACTGCAATGTCGCGTCACCGGCAACGTCTGCGTGCAGGAAACCGAAGTCGGACCGGAGTAATAGCCAGGTTTCGTCTCTCGCTTGGAGGTGTTCGCGATGATTTACGAGCTGCGTGTGTATCAGCCTGTTCCCGGGCAAATGCCGAAACTTCTGGCCCGCTTTCGCGACGAGGTTATTCCCATCTGGGAAACACACGGCATCCGTCCTATTGGCTTCTGGACGACTCTCATCGGGGAATCCAGCAACGAGCTAGCCTACATACTCCCGTGGGAATCGCTTACCGATCGCGAGACGAGGTGGACGGCATTCCAGAATGATCCTGCTTGGCATAGAGTCCGCGATGACAGCGAGCGCGACGGACCCATCGTCGCAAGCATAAGGAACCAGATCCTCGCGCCAACGCCCTTCTCAGCCCTAAAATAAATCAGTCGCTTCCATCCAAGGACGAGCACGCCCCGCACAATGTCAAGTCATGGCACCTAGCGGAGATCGCTTTCCGCGCTCAACATGTCCGCTCTTGAGGATAAGGCGGACATCCCCATCAGCTGATGCCTTTACGAGTACACGGCCTAGCGAATGTCGTTCTCCGTGGTTGCGAGGCGTCTGCCTAATCCCGGCCGATTTATGCGAACGAGCGAAGGCGATAGCAAACGAGCCGGTGTGGGTAAATCATTCCCCACACTCCCTTTAAAGCCATTGGGGAAGTGTCTTAGCGGCAACCGCGCGTTATGTCCGCAGCCATTCTTTTTACACCGTCGCAGTTCGCGTGCTCATCAACGTCTGCGCCTCTTACACCCACTGGCTGCTTTGTCATTCTCGATACACCTGTTCGTATAGATTCCGGAGTATGCCTGCGGTGGCACCCCAGATGTTGCGGCCACCGAACTGCATGGCGTAAAGCCCGAGGGTGAACCCATTCCAGTCGCGCCTTTCGCGTTTGTGGTTTTGGGGCCGCCATCAGGAAAGCGAGCGGCACCTCGAAAGCGGCACATCGAAGGTGAGCCTTTTTCTTGCGCGAGAAAAAAATTCCGACGCGGTGAGGAGGCGATCGTTGTGCGCAGCTCCTTCAGTCATGCATTCCATGTCCCAGTGACCTTACCTCACTGGCGATTATACGATGGGTAGCATATAGTTCTCATCAAGAACCGATCGAGTGGGAGACGGCGACGAACGCCCTACCGGTGTAACCAATAAAAGGGACGGCACCGTGCGCACATTATCAATTTGCGTTGCCCTGCGGCATATTCCGGTGCTTACAGTTATTGGTATTGGCACCACTACTACCCTCACAACTACCGTCATCGTCACTGCTGGTGGCGTCATGGCTATCGCCACTGTCGCTAGGGCTACTGGTTAGCCCACAGAGAATTTCAGCAGGAGGCGGGATTGAAGATGGGTACCCTTGAAAGAAGCACCGATCATTGATTTTTTGCTGGTTGGCGGCGGATTAGCCAACGCGACGGCTGCAGAAACCCTGCGTGCGGCCGGCGCTGAGGGCAGTATTGCAATCTTATGTGCGGAAAGCACGCTCCCTTATTACCGGCCATCACTGTCAAAGGAGTTCCTTCTCAAGGGTCCGGACCAGACGCAAATTCTGATCCATGATTCTTCGTTTTATCGGGATCGCGATATTGAGATCCATTTGGGATCTCGGGTGCATCGGGTCGACGTCGACAGCCGGATAATCGAAACCGATGGTGGGGATCATTTCCGTTTCGGCAAATTGCTGATCGCCACCGGGGCCAGCTTGCATGGGCTCTCGGTACCGGGAGAAAAATTAGAGGGCATCCATTATCTACGTACTGTGAATGATGCGCTCTCCTTGTATCAAGCTATGGCGCATTCACAGCGAGCGATCGTTATTGGAGCGAGCTTCCTCGGAATGGAGATCGCAGCGTCTTTTGCGACGAGGGGAATCCCGACGACTTTGATCGCGAAAGCGGATCTTGTCTACGAGAAGCTACGCTCGCCGGAGGCATCCGATTTCTTTGCCGAATATTTCAGGGCACGGGGTGTGAATTTCATTTTCGAAGAGGAAGTTAAAGAGTTTCGGGGCACCACAAAGGTCGAAGGCGTTGTGACAAGCAGCGGCAAAAGAGTGCCCTGCGATATTGTTGCCATCGGAATCGGGGTTCGGCCTGAAGTTGGTTTCCTCGCCAACAGCGGCATCAAAGTGGATGGTGGCATCCTCGTCGACCAATACCTAGAAACCAATCGACCAGGAATCTACGCGGCAGGCGATGTGGCTAATTTCTATAACCCGATCGCGCGTACCAGGTACCGAGCAGAGCATTGGGACAATGCCGTGAAGCAGGGACGCCTAGCCGCCTGGAACATGCTAGGCGAGCGGCAATCCTGGCGTACAGTGTCGTACATCTTCTCTGATGTTTTCGACGTGACCTTCAATGTGGTGGGTTCGACCGAAGAAGCGGATGAGCGCGTTGTAAGAGGATCAGTCAAAGACCAGTCGTTGTCTGTTCTCTATATCCAAAACGAGAGGCTGCGCGGAGCCTTTCTCCTTGACCAATCTCTCGTTGAAGCTAAAGCGGCCGGCGCGCTGATCGCTAATCGGAGCAATATCGCCGCGACAAAAACGAAACTGTCGG
>DATLIT010000310.1:0-6725 GCA_035539295.1 Terrimicrobiaceae bacterium
CTCATAGCGTGCAGGAATTCCTGGAACACGCGTTCGCTCGTGTCGACCTCGATTGGAAGGAGTTCATCCGGCACGATGACCGCTACGAACGACCCGCAGAGGTGGACCTCCTGGTGGGTGACGCCTCCAAAGCGCGGAGCGTCCTTGGTTGGGAGCCCAAGGTCCGTTTTCCCCAATTGGTCGAGATTATGGTCGATGCCGACTTGGCCGCGCTGCAAAAACGCGCTTGACGGTCTTCCTGGCCGGTTCGAGTATCTCCGGTTTTCCAAAGGACATGGCTAAGAAATGTGATATCACCGGAGCACGCCCCAAGCGCGGAAGCAAGATTCACCGCCGCGGACTTGCCAAGAAAAAAGGGGGAATTGGCATGCACGTGACCAAGGTTACCCCGCGGTGGCATCTTCCCAATCTCAAGAGCAAGAAGGTATGGGTGCCCGAGCTCAAGCGGTTTGTCACCGTCAAAGCAACCGCGCGCGCGTTCAAGACATTGTCAAAAAACGGCACTTACAAAACTCTCGCCAAGGCGCGTGTCGTGCGCTAGAAGCGATTGTCCTCCAGTTTACAATTCAGTATGGCCTTCAGTGTCGTCAGCAAAAAATCAGGCAAGACGTACTATCTTCACGCACGTCTGCAAAAACTCCGGGGCGGGCAGGAAGTAACCCTCTACTATTTCGCAGGCCAGCCAGGCTCGGGCGCGATCGACGCTTTGCCGGCGGGATACAAAGTCTCCGAAAACGAGAAGACCGGTCTGCCGCTCTTGAAGAAAGAATAATCCTCGGCGCTGCGCCGGTGATTGGTCATGCCCTCGGGTGGGCGCGCGCGTACGTGCGCTTCATTCTTTCGGCAGTGACATGCGTGTAGATCTGAGTAGTCGAGAGACTGGCGTGGCCGAGGAGCGACTGCACGCTGCGCAGATCTGCGCCACCGTCAAGCAGATGGGTGGCAAAACTGTGGCGCAGCTTATGTGGACTTAGGTCAGCAGAGAGACCCGCCTCCCGAAGATATTTCTTCATCGCAAGCCAGATCGAGCGGGAGGAAAGCCGGCGACGCAGCTTGCTAATAAAGAGCGGTCCGGCGTGCACGCCGGCCTTCTGACGATAGCGGGAAATTGCCTCCAGTGCCGGTCGTCCGACCGGGCAGATCCGCTCCTTTGCACCCTTTCCGAAGATTCGAACCGTCTCGCTGATCGGATCAAGGTCCCTTACTTCCAGTCTGACCAATTCCGAAAGGCGGAGCCCGCTCGAGTAGAAGAGCTCAAAGATTGCCTCGTCGCGGCAAGCCATCCACAAGGGGGCCTGCTTTTGCCTCTCAGTTTTCGCAGGTTTCTCGAGGAAGCTTTCGACTTGGGAGATCGTCAGGAATCTTGGGAGGCTTTTTTCAAGTTTGGGGATCTCGACCGCTTTGAGAATGTTCGTATCCAGGACTTTGCGAAGGACCAAGAATTGGTAGAAGCTGCGCAGCGCCGCAAAGGCCAGCCGAATACTCGAGCGTGCACGGCCAGATTTCATGAGTTCAAAAAGGAACGCGCGAAAATCGTCTGCGGTGGCGCTTTTCCAGGCGAGGCCGGGCCGAAATGTGCGGAAGCCGCGCAGGGCATGACGATAGCTCGTCAGGGTATGCGATGAAGCATTTTTTTCACCCTCGAGGTACGTCAGGAATTGTCGAGTGAGCGGGTCGTCCGGCTCGCCGCGACGCCGGCTCGGTGGGGGCGCGAAAGGTTTCTCTTTCAGGAGACCGAGCCCATCGGAGGGGGCAACGACGGTTGGGTGGTGTCGCCAACCTTTCCCGTCTTTTGCGTGCCGCGTTCGAAGCGCAGAATGGCAGATCGTGATTCCACTCCGTCTGGCGAAACTGCAACAATGGGAATCTCGTAAACACCATCGGGAAAGATGAAGTGATACCGAAAGCTGCCATCGGGATTAAGGGTGATCGGCTTCCCATCAATCGTCACCTTTGCACGCGGATCAGTTCCCCCATAGAAGATCACTTCCGCATTGACGTGCATGAAGAAGCTGCGCGGAGCGCCAAAAGAACTAACCCACTCGGAAGCGCTGGACCAGCTCGTTACGGCGCTTTCTGTCCAACTGGTGACCGCAGCCGAGCCCCAACTAGAGATGGCGGCTTGCGCCCAACTGCTTTGCGCTCCCTGCAACCAGCTCGAAATGGCCGCCTGCGCCCAACTGCTCTCCGCGCCTTGGAACCAGCTGGTGATGGCGGCCTGCGCCCAACTGCTCTGGGCCCCCTGAAGCCAACTCGAGATCGCTCCCTGTGCCCAACTGCTTTCCGCACCTTGCAGCCAACTCGAAATGGCCGCTTGCCCCCAACTGCTTTCCGCGCCTTGCAGCCAGCTGGAAATGGCTGCCTGCGCCCAGCTACTTTCCGCTCCCTTAAGCCAACTGGAGAGCGCCCCTGCACCCCAGCTCGACTGCGCGGTCTCGGGCCAACTGCTGAGCGCTTCGCTGCTCCACCCGGCCGAGCTTTCGCCAGCGGACGCCCAACTCGACAAAACCGCCGCCGCCCAGCTTGAAAGCTCCGAAGGGCTCCAGCTCGAGACTGTTTCACTGGACATCGCGCTCAGCGCGCTGAACAGGTTGCTCTCGATCGCCGCCCACCGTTCCCGAGGCAAAGAGCTGATTCCCTCAGGACTGGTGAGCCGCTCCTCGAGATGCTTCCGAACGCGACTTTCGAGCTCCTGAGAGCTAAGTCCGCCGCTGGCCATCTCCTCGAGAAACTTCCGTCCCAAGAGCGCTTCAAGAACCAGCCGTTGTTCCAAGGAGATGCCCGACGTCGCGCTAGACCCAAAAAGCTTGCCCTCCATTTGGAGGCGCGAGAGGGCGTCAATCAGCGTCTCGCCGGACTTAACGGCCTCCTGTATCCTGTCCATCAGCTTGTGAAAGCTGAGGTGGAGAGGGATAGTTGCATATTTGAATTGATCGGATTCCGAGAGCCGATCGCTGGGAGTCTCAATGGTATACGATCGCGCGATGACGTTCCAGACAGAGCCGCGGTTATAGCCGATTTCGACCGTGTACTTGGACCCGGCCTGCTTTACCGGAATGTACCAGTTGCGGGTCTCAAAGGGAACCTCGATTTCAGCCTCGACCGTGGTTTCGTTCTCATAAACCCGCAGAAAAGTTTTGCCTCCGGGATGTCGAGAAATATCTATATCCCAGTACGTAAAAAGCCAGTGAGGCTCCTGAGCGACAAGAAATATTGTGTCTGCACCGTAACCCTGAGGAAGCTCCCCCAGTTGCTCGATATCGACCGGCGCAGGTTCGGGCGACGGTGTCGAGGCAGGTGCCTCCGTTTGGCTTTGAGCCGCGGGTGCCTCACGCAATTTGAACCCCGATTTTTTCTTGGTTCCTCCCCCATTTTTTCGGCTCATGATTGCTTGAATACTCCTTTGGGCAGATAAACCATACGACCTTAGTGCTGGCAACGCTTTTTTCCCAATGCCTGGCCAGTTGAAAATCTATTTTAGGGTCGTAATTTCTGCCGATATGAAAATTAGGGCTTTTGCTACGGTTCTTGCCATGAGCATCGCGGGATCCGCATTCGCGCAGAATGCGGTCACTAGCAATGCGCTTGCGCACCAGCTCAACGATGCTTTCGCGGCGGTTTACGAGAAAGTGGCGCCAGCGGTGGTTGTTGTAGAGGTAAAGCGTTCTTCGGATGTCTCGATGAGCGGCTTGCCGGAGGGTTTGGAATTCTTCTTTCGAGGGCCTGATGGGGCGCCCTTGCAGACAAATCAAGGTTCAGGATTTATTATCTCCCATGATGGTTACATTTTGACGAACGACCACGTGGTTGGCGACAGCGCCAACGAGGGAATAACCGTCCGCTTGAAAGATGGCCGCAAGTTTCCTGCGAAGTTGGTCGGAATGGATGACAAGTCCGATCTTGCGGTCATTAAGATCGACGCACAGCAGCTACCCACCGTGGAGTTGGGGGATAGTGATGCCGCGAAGGTCGGCCAGTTTGCCTTCGCCATTGGTGCTCCCTTTGAACTTCCGTACACGTTCACCGTGGGTGTTATTAGCGCCAAGGGACGCAACAATCTGACGAACAGCCGATCGTACGAGGAGTACATCCAGACGGACGCTTCCATCAATCCTGGCAACAGCGGAGGCCCGCTTTGCGACATCGAAGGCCGTGTGATCGGTGTTAATACTCTGATCTACAGGATGAATCGTGGTCTGGGATTCGCGATTCCGATCAATCTCGCACGTGAAGTTGGCAAGCAGTTGATCACGAACGGTCGCGTCTCCCGATCCTGGCTCGGCATTGAGATTGTCGGCATCGAGGAAAATGAAGCCTTGCAGAGCTACTTCCCCGATTTGAAACAGGGAGTTGTCGTCAATGGCATCCAACCTGGAACTCCGGCGGCGACCAGCGATCTTCGTGCTGGTGACGTCATCCTGAAGGTCGACAACGTCCCTGTCTCGTTGTCGCGCGACGTTCAGCGCGAGATTCTTGGCAAGAAGGTGGGTGAAAGCGTGACGCTCGAGTTGTGGCGAAATGGCAAGATCTCATCGCTGACGGTGAAGACGGGCGAGCAGCCCGACCGGATGGTGCGCGCTTCAAATCGTCCAGTGCCTGCCGAGCCACCGACCAGGTCACCGCAACCGCCGTCACCCCCGGCTAATTTCGGTCTGGTTGTCGAGGACTTGCCACCGGCCTCACCGGTAAAAGGTGTCCAAGTTACTGACATTGCGCCAGGCAGCGCCGCGGATGCCGCCGGTCTCATGCGTGGTGACGTGATTACGGAAGTGGCCGGGAGACCAGTGAAAGGCACAGGGGAGTTTGACGCAGCCATCGCCGGCGCTGATTTAAGCCGCGGCGTGATGTTGCTTGTCGATCGTGCGGGAGAGCGAACGTTCGCCATCCTCAAGCCTTAAAAAGGCACGTTTTTAAGACAAGAAATTCGTCCTTGCGGCGGAGGGCTCCTCAGTCCTGAGCCCACGAGATTCTCAGAAGATTTTCCGCCGGATGCACGTCGGACTGTGGCAGGGCGTTGGTCGGGCGGTGCAGACCGATTACAAAATGGTCGCGCTTCTTTGCGCCTGTCCTTGTGCATTTTTCGCAAGTTTTTACTCGGAAAACCTCGGAAAATCTGTATCGAACGGCGAGATAGCATCCGTTCGGTCTCATGCAGCGTCTCATCTCCCAAATAGGCCGCAGCCAACGGCTCTCGATCGTCAACTTGCTCAAGCGAAGTCAGGGCTTGACGGTGCGAGAAATGGCGCATCGGCTGGGCATGAGTTACATGGGTGTGAAGCAGCACTGCTTGAATCTTCAACGTGACGGATATCTTGGCACCTTTCGCAGGCATCGCGGCGTGGGTCGGCCTGAGTTGCTCTACAATCTGACCGCCAAAGCACAGGATTTGTTTCCGCAAGCGGACAATCTCCTCTCGATTTCCCTGCTCGAACAGGCACGGAAACTCTACGGGGGAACCGCCGCCGAAAAGATTCTTTTTCTTCATTTCCAAGAAAAGGCCAAGAGCTACACCCAGAAGCTGCAAGGAGAGACGATTTCCGATCGCGCGAAATCTTTAGCTCGGCTGCGTGACCGAGAAGGGCACATGTCCGACTTTGAGGCGGATCCCGCTCCTCGCATTGTCGAGCGTCACCATCCGATGCAAGCGCTCTTCGAGGCATTCCCAGAGGCCGCATCCATGGAACGCGATCTATTTCAGCGCGTGCTCGGGGTGCCGATCCGGCGTGAACAGCGTCAGGCTGGAGGAAGCTACGAGTATGTGTTTTTGTTGATTGGCGCTTGAGCCTGAGGTCCTGCTGGTAGCCGATGGTGACCATCGTGATTCTTTCCTGCACAAACCGGCGGAGGTAGTGAAGGTCGATCATACCGATGCGATCGATCGCGCGCCGGGTCAGCCAACGCAGATCATCGACCGCACCGCGCTTCCACCGGAGATCATTTTCTCCTCCAGCAATGCGGAAACGCCGCGGCGTTCAAGCCCTTTGCGAAAGCGCTCTTGGAATGCGTCGGACCGCGCGTGGTTACGCCCGAGTACAATGACGGCGTTCCCGGGTTCTGAAGGTCATCGATATATTGAAATTTACCGGAGCCTCGACCAAAGCCCGCCCTGCTTCACAGGGTCTCTGCCGGAGGTTGGGATGGCTTGCGATCCGTCGAGCAGTTGCAGGCGATCTTCATTTATCCGCCAGCCTCATCTGTTTGCCGAACTGGTTTTCCCGTCGCGGATTGGCGATCATCTCACTGCCGAGGGTCGGATTGGCGCCAAGGAGATTTTTAGTCGACTGCAGGCTGAGAGATTCATCTCGTTCGTAAAGCTGTTTGCGGCACCAGACTTGAGATAGGTTTGTAGCGATCTGAGCCGGGGGCGTGTCGGTTCGCGAGCATTCATCCTCTGGCATCAGAATTTCGCCTGAGCGGCGGAATTAACGTCGTCGTGAAAAATGGCGTGCCCGCGCTCTTGTCTTGCCAAGCCTGGGTCAAGACGCTTCTTTCGCTCGCTAGCCTTTACTGATATGAGTTTTGATATCCCTGCACTCGAATTGGCCGCTCGCGACGCGCGCGGACTGGCAATGGATGCCGTGGCGAAAGCGAAATCGGGCCACCTCGGTCTACCTTTGGGAGCCACCGAGATCGGTGCGGTTCTCTACGGTCATGCCTTGAAGCACAATCCAGACGATCCGCGCTGGCTCAACCGTGACCGATTCGTTCTCTCGGCCGGCCATGGC
>DATLIT010000311.1:0-3273 GCA_035539295.1 Terrimicrobiaceae bacterium
TCGTTAGCAGCGGGACACTCAAGCGCTATATCGATGAGCTTTCGGTAACGGGGCTCACTTCGAATCCCACGATCTTCGACCACGCGATTAAGAATAGCAGCTCGTACGATGCTGCGATTCGCAAAGGGCTTGGTGACGGTAAGTCCGGAGAGGAGCTGTTTTTTGAGCTGGCCCTTGAGGACCTCAGGCGGGCCGCCGATCTATTCCGCCCCGTCTTCGACCGCACTAACGGCGTCGATGGATGGGTATCGTTGGAGGTATCGCCACTGCTTGCCCATAATACGGCCAGCACTCTCGCCGCCGCTAAGAGTTTGCATGCTCGCGCGGGGCGCCCAAACCTGTTAATCAAGATTCCTGGCACGAAGGAAGGCCTGCCCGCGATCGAAGAATCAATTTTCGCCGGTGTGCCGATCAATGTCACGTTACTATTTTCACGCGAGCATTACGTCGCGGCAGCCGAGGCTTATCTGCGCGGGATCGAGCGACGCGTCGATGCCGGACTTCGACCCGATATTGGGTCCGTGGCTTCCGTTTTCGTTAGCCGTTGGGACGCTGCTGTCGCAGGCAAGGTACCGACGGCACTGAACAACAGACTCGGCATTGCAGCGGCACAGCGCACTTATAAGGCGTATCGCGACTTGCTCGGTTCGCCTCGTTGGGAGCGAATCTACAACGCCGGAGCCCGGCCGCAACGCTTGCTCTGGGCGAGCACCGGAACCAAGGATCCCAAGGCATCGGACGTCCTCTACATAAAGGCGCTGGCGGCGCCTTTCACCGTGAACACCATGCCGGAGGGAACTTTGAAAGCCCTGGACGATCATAAGGACCTTAGCGAGATCATGTCGGCTGATGGCGGCGATTGTGAAGCGGTGCTGGGCGAGTTCGCCGCCGCAGGCGTCGAGATCAACGACCTGGCCGCAAAGCTTCAGGACGATGGTGCCAAATCGTTCGTGAATTCCTGGAACGAACTCATGAGCGTAATCGCTTCCAAGGGTGCAGCTCTTGCCAAAGCTGCCTGACTATGAGTGTGCTGGTAGTCCGCTGCGCTGCGGGTCAGGAATGGTAACATTAGGAACAACATATGCGCATTGGGATCGCCACCGATCACGGTGGATTTAGTTTGAAGGAGCAGCTGCTCAGCCAGCTTCGCGAAGCGGGACACGAGGTCGTCGATTTCGGGGCACATCACCTGAGCAAAGATGATGACTATCCTGATTATGTGCTCCCGCTCGCGCAGGCCGTGGCCGCGGGGAAGGTGGATCGTGGCGTAGCGATTTGCGGGAGTGGCGTCGGCGCGTCGGTCTGTGCAAACAAAATCCGAGGCATCCGCGCGGCATTAATTCACGACCATTTTTCGGCGAGGCAAGGCGTCGAGGACGACCACATGAACATTCTTTGCATGGGTGGCAGGACGGTAGGACCCGCCGTGGCCTGGGATCTCGTTCAGACGTTTCTCGCAGCCCAGTTTAGTCAAGCGCAGCGACATTTGCGCCGCCTGAGCAAAGTAGCTTCCCTGGAAACAGAAAAGGAATAGACACGGGAGAATATTATGACGGCGGAGGAAATGACTCCATTAGCGATGAGCACAATTCGTACGCTCTCGATAGATGCAGTCGAGCAGGCCAAGTCCGGGCATCCCGGTAGATTAGTGGCGCTCGCTCCGCTGATTTACACGATCTGGAATCGTGTTATGCGCTTCGATCCCGAGGACCCGATCTGGCCTTACCGCGATCGTTTCGTCCTGTCGAATGACCACGCTTCCATGCCGCCTTGGTCAAGACTCCATCTCCCCCGAACAAAGGCGGTGAACGCCAATTACGAAAGACTCGGGTCGGTCTCTCTCGACGATATTCGGCATTTTCGCCAGGTGCGTGTCGCGGTGGAGCGGGCATCGACCTTCGCATGGGAGCGATACGTCGGGAGGGCGGGCTGCGTTATCGAAATGAAAACGTTTGGCGTATCGGCACCACTCAAAGAACTCCAGGGAAAGTTCGGCTTCGAGCCTGACCAAGTGGTAACGGTTGCAAAAGACTTGCTCAGTCGAAGTCAGCGCCGTCACGCGTCCGTGGTGGCCTGACCGTTCAACCATTCAAGCGCATGCTCGTCCCAGTGGCACAGGAAACCCAGGAAGGGCGAAGTTGTCCGCTGGGAGCGACTCTTTTTGCTGATGGGGCAAATTTCAGTGTCTATTCAAAGGACGCAAAATGGATCCACCTTCTGCTTTTCGATCGCGTCGATGACACTCGGCCCAAACGGGTGATCTCGATCGATCCGGCGACCAACCGCACATATCACTACTGGCACATCTTTGTTCCGGGAGTGAAAGCGGGCCAGCTTTATGGCTATCGAGCTGAGGGACCGTTCGATCCTTCAAGCGGAATGCGCTTCGATCCTGCCAAAGTCCTCCTTGATCCCTACGGACGTGGCACGGTTGTTCCGAAGAACTACAGTCGCGAAGCTGCGCGTAAAGAAGGTGATAATGCCGCGGTGGCGATGAAGAGCGTGGTCGTGAATCCGCGCGCCTACGATTGGGAAGGCGACACGCCACTCAACCGGCCTTCCTCCCGAACCATCATCTACGAGATGCATGTCCGCGGCTTCACCCGCCATCCGAGTTCCGGGGTCGCTGCGCAGAGAGCCGGCACGTTTGCGGGCTTGGTCGAGAAGATTCCTTATCTAAAGGAACTCGGAGTTACGGCAGTCGAACTGATGCCGATATTCCAGTTTGATCCTCAAGATTCTCCGGCTCGGCGGGTCAACTACTGGGGCTATGCGCCGGTTTCATTTTTTGGGCCGCACCACGCATACAGCTCACGCCAGGATCCGCTCGGTCCGGTGGACGAGTTTCGTGATATGGTCAAGGCGCTGCACCGGGCAGGAATCGAGGTCATTCTCGATGTCGTCTACAATCATACGGCGGAAGGCGACCACAACGGGCCGACACTAAGTTTTCGCGGCTTCGATAACCTAGCTTATTACATTCTCGAGGAGAATGGCGTGCGCTATGCCAATTATAGCGACACCGGAAACACGTTGAACTCCAATCATCCGATCGTTCGCCGGATGATCATCGATAGCCTTCGTTACTGGGTCGAGGAGATGCATGTCGACGGTTTCCGCTTCGATCTGGCGGCTATCCTTGGGCGCGATGAGTCGGGGCAGGTGATGCGAAATCAGCCTGTATTGTGGGACATTGAATCAGACCCTGTACACGCCGGGACCAAGCTCATTGCCGAGGCATGGGACGCGTCCGGTCTCTACCAAGTAGGCAGC
>DATLIT010000312.1:0-3986 GCA_035539295.1 Terrimicrobiaceae bacterium
CGCGAAGGCGGCGAAGTCGACTTGATACGCAAGCTAGAGAGGCGGGCAAGTGTGGTGGTTCCTGGATTGAAGGACGTCGTCCAGGGATCTACGTGTGCGACGTCTTCGAGACTGCGTGTCAGCGCATCCAACAGCTTCTTCTGCATTCCTGACGAGCCAAGGAAGATGCGAGGCTTGTCCTCCGTTCCTCCCGCCGCTGCACACGTTTATTAACGTCAAGCCCCAATTGGGGTCGGGAACTTTCCTTCCGGGAGGTCGTCCTCCCGTTAATGTATCGTGTACGGGAGGACGGTCTCCAAACAGCGCACACGTTCGCAACCACTCCGACGCCTGGCACACGGATACGGCGACTAGTCAGTGGAGAGTGCCAGGCAAGGTGCCTGCTTGCAGAAGGGCTGTGTATATCGGTGATAACTCAAATCTGCTCTTGGAATTGGCCGACCCGACGCGCGCACTTTACATGGACGGGCAATGAGACCGCGGTGGCGCGGGCTGTTTGCGATCCCGTTCAACGTGGTCTTGATGAATTCCACGACGCGAAATGAGCATTCACGCACGTCGACCGAGAGTTGCAGCGCAGCATCTTAGCCTCTTAAGGGCGGATACGAAGGGTCATTTGGTCAGTAACGAAGAACCGGCAGTGACACGGATTCGTCGCCGGTTCGCTCCCGGCACACTAGCGGGTGCAACACCAGTTGAACAGCAGCAGCCCGATCAAACGCCGCCAAGCCGGTTGCTCACTTTGTCGCCGGGGCCTCGTGCTCTCATTGCAGTCCTGGTCCTTATCGCGATGCTCCCCAATCTGGCCCTAGGAGCCATTTTCTTTCTTGGCGTTATCAACACCCCGTGGTCAGCGCCTAACGCAAATCCTACGCCGGCACTCCCGCGCGCAGTTCTCTCAGCGCCAACCATGCTCGAGGCCACAGCTGGGGAGGACGTAAACCTCCCCATTGCGCTCGATGGTACTGATGGAGTGCCTGCCCGTAGCATCATTGCCATAAGCGGTCTGCCACAAGGCAGCATGTTGTCGTCTGGACGCCCCTATGGGGAGACCGAATGGAACTTAAAAACCGACGAGATCGGGGACCTGCATCTCAATTTACCCAGTAACGCGAGCGGTAACTCCAAACTGACTATCAACCTCGTTGGGCCCGATGGAGCTATCATCACGGACACTGTGTTAGTCCTCAAAATAAATTCCACGGCAAGAAACGAACTGGCAGAGGCGGAAGTCAGTGACGAGCGGGTTAAAGGGCTTGGGACAGCCGGTAAAGAGGAGAGGTTCGCGAATCTGGACGTCTCGAGGCCGCCTGGAGATCCTGTCCCACTACCATCTAGGCGTCCGGTGCGAACCACGAGTAATGATGTGGATGCGAACTGGATTAGGCCTTTGGCCTTTGTCAACCTTCGGGAAGGACCTTCACCATCTGCGCGAGTTGTTATAGTGGTTGCAAAGGGCGCGAAACTGCGCGTGATCGGGAGGAAAGGGCGTTGGGTGCAGGTGACCCACTCCTCGACCTCGAAGAGCGGTTGGATCTACGCGGGCAATGTCGCCACCGGGCGCTGATTGACGTGCGGACATGCTTGCCGCGGCCCCAGGGCCTGATAGTGGGAATCCGAAGTCTTTTTCTTAAAATGCCGGGCACACATGAACCTGTCCTGATTCATGAGATCGAAAATTGCCGTTGAGATTTTGGATGACGAAATTCTCGTAACAATGCCGGGCACGACCTTCAGCATTGTTTACGAAAGAACCAAGGATAGTCGGCTCATCGCCAGCTACTTCTCTGGAAGGAAGGTCCAGGGCGAGAGAAGCAAAATGAGTTTCCCGCACTTTCTATCGCTTGCCTGGATAGCGGCAAACGAGAAGGCAAGGGAGATTGGCTGGCTAGTCCCTAGGCGTGGTAACTGAGGCACTCACGCGGGGCAGTGGGTACTCGCCGGTCACCCCAGTCCTCTGGATCTTAGACCGCGCTCCAACTCGGAAAAGTTTTGAAACCACTGCTTCACGCCAGCTATCTCGACCTCAATTGAGCCGTCCTCAAAAGCAGAGAAAGAGCCCCAGTCAAACTTGCCAGTTTTGATGATGCGATTTATCGGAAGCCGCATTGCCGAGTCGGTCTGAACAGACGCGCTAGAAAGCGCAACTTCGTCTTGTGCCCGCGTCTCCCTAGAGAGCCGGCGTGCGAGGGATTCGCAGAAGCGTCGAATTGAGATCCCGACGGCACTCCTCTTGGAATCGTCATCACATATTTTTGCAGCGCTGAACGCTTTGGTGATCCCCGACATGGCCCTCACCTCGGTCTATGCTGAGAAACGCTTCGCGGCTGTCATGACCCCTGGTGAGGCTTAGGAGCCAATCCATGCTTCGCGGCCATATGATCAAGTTCCTTGGCGAGATCTAGTCCCAAAAACAAGGTTCCTGGACCAAAGCGCGCCCCTTGGCCGATGATAACCAAGCCATTTGGACCGTTAACATTGATAGGTTTTGTGCAGGCCCAAATGCCATTGGGGCTGCGCTGAAATCTGTTTAGGAATTCCAACTCAGTCATCATGGCCGCGCCTCCTCTTACCTCAAAGAGCCGACGGCGTGCATAAACAGGAGAGGGCGGCTGGGTAACTGTGGTCCGAGTTTTTGAGAGTATCAAAAGAGATTACGGCAACGGTTAGGCTGAACCGTAGGTTGTTCGCCTGTTTTTGCGCCGAACCTCTCTTAGGTACGGCCAAGATACTTCCCTCACTTGCTAACCTAATGACCTACTCGATTGCAATTGTCCGCTATTGGCACGAAGCGGACGTGCCAACCGCGCTGAATGCATAGCGATTCCGCGGAGACCGAGGAACGATTCAACCGCGAGAAGCATACACGAAAGTTCCCGTTCCGCTCGCTGAAGGCCGCGTTCGACGGCCAAGGCCTTTCCGTCGGCGATATCGATGTCATCACGACGCCGTGGGAGATGAACTCGCTTCGGCGCAACTTGTTTTGGGGGGCGGCAGAGGGGCTTCCGGCCAGCCTCAACATGATTCCGCCAAGCGCACGCCCGCATATACCCACCATGATCGTCGCCATTCCCATGGGACTTCGATGGGGATTGATGTGGCACTTCGGCATGCACAAGAAGCTGCTGAAGATCGTCCAGGTCAGGCATCATGACGCGCATGCGGCGATCTTCTTCGTGTCGCCCTTCGAGGAGGCGGCGGTGCTGGTTATGGACGGCCATGGAGATGAGACCGCCCAGTCCGCCTATATCGGCTCCGGCAATCGGCTCCAACGCCTGTGGCAGAGCGAGGTCTCAGATTCCCTAGGCTTTCTCTATATGGCGGTCACGGCCTATCTAGGGTTCAAGCCGTTCACAGAGGGGACCGTGATGGCCCTCGCAGGCACGGGCGGGCCGTCTTACGCAAATAAGTTCCGTGAGCTCGTACGTCTCGAGCCCGAAGGACGGTTTTCGATAAATCGGGACTTGATTAGCTACAACACCCACGGCGTCAAGAAGCCGTTCAATAAATGGTTCACGGAGGCATTCGGTCCGCCGCGCCAGCCAAACGAGCCCATCAGCGATCGTCATCGCGACCTTGCCTTCGCGTTGCAATCCACGATCGAAGCGGCCGTGGTGCATATCGCTCGCGCCCTCTCCAAGCGTCAGCCTTCGCGCAATCTCTGCCTGACCGGCGGCGTGGCGCTCAATTGCGTGGCAAACGCGCGTATCTTGCGCGACACGGATTACAAGGCAGTCTGGGTCCCACCTTGCGCTTCCGACTCAGGCGCTCCCCTCGGCAGCGCACTCTGGCATTATCATCAAACGCTCGATCATCCGCGCGGCTTCGAGCTCAAGCATTCCTTCCACGGCAGGGGATATACCGACGCTGAGATCACGAGCGCACTGCAAGCCGCTGGGTTGACCTATCGGCAAATGGGAGAAGAGGAGTTGCTGACGACCGTGGCCGGGGACGTCGCCGCTGGCAAGATCGTCGGCTGGTTCCAG
>DATLIT010000313.1:0-4632 GCA_035539295.1 Terrimicrobiaceae bacterium
TGGTTACGGGAGTGAAAGGGACTATTGCAGTTGTTATCGCGGAGCGCGAATCTGCCAGAATTTGCACGTTCCCGATCCAGCTCGTAAATTGCGCTCCCCTAACGCTCTCCTTTTCCACAGCGATATTCGGCATAGGCTGCCTCCGCGCGTTTTGCCAGTGAAGTCGACTTTTGCTCTCGTGCGGTGCGGATGGCTTCGCAGAACGAAGCCTCAATTAGGGTCTCGTCCGCACCCACAGCCACAAGAAACACGCCGCGGAGCCGATGCAGTTCGGCAAAACACTCCCGCTCTTCAGTTCTGTTGGCAACGGTCTCTGCCTCCGCTATTGCCGCAAGAGCCTCGGACGTCCGATTCGCAAGGTGCAAAGCCTCAGCCTTTAGCACGAGCGAATCTGGCAACATCAAAACCGAGCCGGTTGCCCGATATTCTCGTATTCCGTCCTCGATCCACGCGATACCTTGAGCTGTGTCACCCAAGGCGCTACGCGCCCAGCCATGGGAAATTGCTCCGCAAGCCAGCCAAAACGCAAAATTCTGGCGCGTGGCCAACTCAATTAACTCCGATGCGAAGCGTTCCACTTCAACAGGATTGCCTTCATAGCGGGCGAGAAAGGCAGCAAAATGAAGTGCCACGGCTAGTGAGTTCGTCTCATTCAACTCCTTCGCTAGTGAGATCGCTTTTGCCATGGTTGCGTGGGAAGAGGCGGTCTCTCCGAAATGCCACTGGCAGAGCGCCTCATAGCACAAACAAACGACGGCGGGAGCGTCGAGGTCTTCTGCATTATACTGTACGCCTCCCGACCTCCATATCTGAACACCGCGCGTCGCATATTGTCGCGCGGTCTCGAACTCG
Organism: Terrimicrobiaceae bacterium; assembly: GCA_035539295.1. Taxonomy (GTDB): domain Bacteria; phylum Verrucomicrobiota; class Verrucomicrobiia; order Chthoniobacterales; family Terrimicrobiaceae; genus DASTFP01. The sequence goes on from DATLIT010000313.1 coordinate 853, forward strand.
CCCAAATAGTAGAGCGTCGATACCAAAGCCTGACAGGCTCCTATCATTACCGCGGAGTTGTTTTGCTCCATTGCCAACGAATGGACTCGTTGTGCAACCCCCAGCGCTGCACTCAGCTTGTCGGCGATGTAGAAATAGCGCCACTGTCCCATCAGCGCGGAATACAGGAGCAGGGGACGATTAAGAGAATGACACAAAGGCGCCGCGCGCTCGTAACAGATTCGTGGCTCTGGTGCGGCGAACCCTCGCGTAGACGATAGATAAAGCCCTGCCTGCATGAGGATGAAAAGCTGATCTTCTGCCGTGAGACGCTGCGCCTCGACACCCACTTTCACGGGTGAACTCCAGCGTCCATTTTCAAAGAAATGAACCAAGGCGGAGAGCAATGCTCCTCTCGCTCCAAGAACGTTGGCCACAAAGTAGGCATTGCCTCGCTGAATCCGGGGAATGTAAACTTCGTGCAGCGCTTCCCGAAACAGACCGGCGTTGCAGCCGCACATGACAGCTAAGAAAAGGGGCTCCATCTCCCTGAAGCTATTCGGCAGTTGCGGCGCAAGCGTTCGATAATAGTGATACAGCCGCCTGTTACATTCCTTCCAGGCATCCGCTTGCCAATCCCGCAGCTGTTCACCAAAGTATTCACGGACAAGAGGATGAGCATCGAGATGTCCAGGATTGTGCGGATCCTCTCTCATGAGGAGTCTTGCTCTTCTTAACCTGGCAAGAATCATTTGCCACTCGCTCGGGCTTAAATCCGTCAACGACTCTGTAAGGCCCGAAATAGCGGGCGGTTTCAACAGAGCTTCAAGCGCCTTTTCGTCAGCCGGTCGATCGAACAGACCTAACATGCGAAGAACCGATAGCCCCGGTCCCTCGCCAAGCCAGGCTTGGTAGGATTCCATTACTTTCCGAGCATGAACTCCCTGCCGGACGTCATGAGAAAGATGTTCTGACACTTCCTTGCGGCAACGAATGGATCCGCTGTAGGCATCTGTCAGATAACTACCCAGAAGCGTCAGCGCGAGACAATGGCCACTGAACTCCTCGCTGGCACTTCGCAGCTCCGCTTGAACGCCCTTGACGCCCAGCGCTCCCAGCAGCTTTGCACCGGCATCGCTGGAGAGTTGCTCCAGGTCCCGACGCGGGGCTGAACTGCTCTCGTGATCTGCAACGTCCGCAATGGGCAGCCGTGTGGTAATTACACAAAGCCCCGAATTGAAGGCAGCAAGCTCGCGCAAGAGCGCCTGGAGGGCAGGATCGCGTAGGCGACCTTCTTGTGGACCAGGCGGATTTTGGAGCGGCTCCAGGCCATCCAGAACCAGTAGGGTTCGACGATGTGAGATCAGTTTCGCCAATCTCTCGCCCTTCTCCCACGCCGTTCCGATCCGTGGATCCGGGTCACCGAACCAAGTGAGAGCAGGCTCAAGAAATTGATCTGCCGACGAAGTGCCCCCACTGCTACCGTGCAGGTAAAAGGACCAGCCAAAAACGAGCTGCGCGGATCGATACTGTTCCGTCGCCATCCTTCCAAGCCAATGGTTAACCAGCGTAGACTTCCCCACGCAGCCCAGGCAACTATGGTAACGATATTTACATCTTGGTTGGCCCATGCAGCATCCAGGAAAGCGATATCCTCCTCTCGACCAAACAAATCGCTCCCGGTTATGGGCAATCTGGCTACGGAAACCTTCTTTGGTCCCTGTCTCGCTCGCGGTATGCGAGTTCCGAGGCGCAAATTGGCAATGGCCGTCTTCTGGAAGCTCTGGCGAGAGACTCTACGCCGTGAGTCGATCGCGCCTGTTATCGTCGGTATCACTTTAAGGAGCTCGGCCGGGGTCTGAAAACGCCGCCCAGGATCCTTCTCCAAAAGTATTTCGAGTAGAACAACCACCGGCTGCGGGATACCTTCGAGTTGTCTAAGCGGGAGTTGTGCGTGCTGATGCTGATATATCAGCTCAGCAGGAGAGCCGCTAAACAATGCATGGCCGGTCACCATCTTCCAGAGCGCCACGCCTAGAGAGTAGAGATCCGAACGGATGTCCACGCCGACTCCTGCAAATTGCTCGGGGCTGGCGAACTCCGGTGTCCCGGCAAAGCCTCCGGGTATTGAAATCGCAGTCTGAGCACCTGATTCATTGACCGTCTTTGCCAGGCCCAGGTCGATGATCTTTGCGGTCACTGCACCTTCGTCCTCGAAGTTTACCATGATATTGCTCGGTTTGATGTCCCGGTGAACGAGGCCCTTCTTGTGCACGGCAGCCAGACCCGCGGCGACCTGCGCCGCAATGTCCAGCGTCAGCTTTACCTCAAGTCGGCCCGTGCGTCTGACGAGTTTCTCTAGCGTTTCCCCTTCCAGAAACTCCATCGCGTAGAAATAGTTCTTGCCCCGCTTGCCCAAGTGAAAGACCGAGGCAACGTTCGGGTGGCGCACACTGGCCGCCGCACGCGCTTCGCGCAAAAAACGAAGGCGACTTGACTCATCACCGAGGTATTTCGCGTTGATGACTTTTAAGGTCACGGGACATCGAAGATCGACATCGAACGCTTTGTAAGTGACCCCCATCGCACCGCGACCCAACTCGACCGGTTTTCCATCCTTGTCGGACATCAGCTCATAGTGCTCGAACCGATGCGATACGCGCGTGGGTGTTGACTCACCGCGGTCTTGTTCAGCAAAAGACTCGCCGGATTCGACCCCCCTAGCGAGCGCGCCATGGAGCATACACACTGGACAGAACTCCACTGCTCCGGAAAATTCGTTTCCGCAACATCGGCAGACGCGTCTGTCCCGTGTTTTCATGGGCCCAACCGCCCTTCGGATGCAACCAGCGCGTCGCAAAGCGAATGAATCTCCTCGTCGATCTCTGCCGGATCCGACACCGTGTGACCGACCTCCTCTCGCAACAGCGCGGTGTACCGCTTTCGCAACCTGTGGATGAGTGTCTTGACCCCGCCGATGCTGAGTTCAAGCCGATTCGCCACCTCCTCGTAGGAGGGCGGAGCGGTGCTATTGTTAGGATCCAGGAAGACTTTTAGCGCTTCGAATGTGGCCGTCTTTCCCGCGGTGGCATACTCCTGGCGGAGTTGTTTCAGCGCTTCTCCCAGGACCGTCATCGCCCACCGGGCATCGAAGATTTTTTCCGCCGTTAAAAACTCGACCGGCTCGCGTTGGTAGCGTTCTTCGGCCTCTTCCGCATCCAGGTGTACGAATTCGTTGCCTCCTCCTCTTTTGATGCGGTGGGCACGGTCGACTGCATGGGAGAGGTGATTCTGAAAAGAGGCGAGCAAGAACGACCGGAATTTACCCTTGAGCCGGTCAACGCTCCTAAGCGCCCGGCGTTCCAGCAGGTGCAGGAAAAAACCCTGGGTCAAGTCCTGCGCGTCATCCGGAGAATACCCACGGCGCCGAGCGAAAATGTAGAGCGGATACCAATAGAGCCGGCACAACTCGGCTAAAGCGGACTGCCCCCCTTGCGCCTGACTTTGCGCCGCCCTCATGACGATCGTCCAGCGCGTGGTGTGAAAGCTCGCTGCGCCCTCCGCTGGCGGACCATGGTCGCGTTTCACGAAGAATTGGGTCTCTCACCAACAATATCGGCTGAAAGCATCTTTAGGAACAAAATTCCTGAAACTCTGCAACCCCACCGCGTTTGTAACGGATGAAGACTCTCATCTCCGATCATGACTACGAACTCCACGTGGGCGGCACTGCAAAACCCGGCATTCAGAAAACTCTGGGGTGCCGCGGTCATCTCCGGAACTTGTGTGGCCGCCCACGAC
>DATLIT010000314.1:0-4795 GCA_035539295.1 Terrimicrobiaceae bacterium
AACCGGATGTCGCCGTTCTCGAGCTCAGGAGAAGGCTGGGGGGAGCCCGTCGATGCAGCTGGCGGTGGACTGCTGCCAGGAACCACGATGCGGCCCTGCGGGCGGTAAGCGGTAGGTTCCGTCCCTGAAGAGGCTTGCGGAGAAGGCGTCGGCTCCGACCGAGGGGTGGCTTGCGGACGCGGGGTGGCTTGCGGAGGAGGAGTTGGCTCCGACCGAGGGGTGGCTTGCGGGCGGGGGGTCGATGACGGAGTTGGTGAAGGTTGAACGCGCTCCATCCAGTTGGGGTTCTGGTATGGTTCCGCGCGCGGGGGCGGCGAACGTGGAGTGGCCACCGGCCGAGCTACCGGGATGGCCCGGGGTGGTGCCGGCGTCGGGGCTGACTCTTGAGCGGGTAGCGCCCGACGAACCTCCGGCTCCCAGGGCGGCGGCTGCTGACCAAAGATCACCCCGGCAGAACCCAGGAGGCAAACTCCTACTCCAAGACGCATTACTCGGGCTTGCTCGTGGCGAAGGCCACGTTCCAGATGTTTGCCGCCCGACAAATATCCAGAACATCGACCACGTAGCGATAGTTCACGTTTTCATCGCCACGCAGGATGACCGCCTGATCCGGATAGAGCTTCGCGATGCGGCTCAAGGTGTCGAGGAGCTCCTCGGAGGACATCGGTCGGCGGTTCATCACAATTCCGCCATCTTTCTTCACGTTGAGGATTACCTCGCCGGCCGGACGCCGGGTCTCCTTGCCCTCTTGAGCCGCGGGAACCTTTACATCAAGCTCAGCCTCGTTCCTGGAGAAGTTCCAGGTCAGCATGAAAAAGACGAGTAGGAAGAGCAAGATGTCCACCATCGGCGCGATCTGAAAGATGATGCGCTCCGGATAGACGTGCGCGCGGAGATTCATGAGACTTCCACGCTCTCGGCCTGCACACTGGTCGGCGGGTTCTTCACACCGATCGTACTGAGGAGAGCGAGGAGCTGGGTGCTGGCAGCTTCCAAGTCAGAAATGAGAGCGAGGGCGCGGCCCCGAAAAAAAGCGTAGGCGGCCATTGCGGGGATGCCGATCAAAAGACCGGCAGCGGTAGCGATAAGGGCCTCCCCAATCCCTTGCGCCAGCATGGTCGGCCGGGTAGCTGCCGCGTCGATAGCGATAACTCCGAACGACCTGACGATGCCAATGACTGTCCCGAGCAAGCCGACCATCGGAGAGATGGTGCCGATGTCGGCCAAGTAGGCCACCCGCTGGTTGAGTGCGCTCGCCTGCCGGATCCCTTCAGTTTGCGCGATTTCCCGGATCTCTGCGATTGTTGCCTTGGGATTCTTCGTGAGAAAATTCATCATCCGTTGAACGACGCGTGCGATCGCTTCATTGTGCCGGTTTGATACGGCGAGCAACCCAAGAAAATCCCTCTTGCGAATCAGCGCATCCGCAGTCTGCATGAAGCGCTTCGTCACGATGCTCCCTCTCCGCATCGAAAACAGAAAGGCGATCACCAGCATGAGCGTGATCACCGAAAGGATGCCGAGGGGAATCATGGCGGGACCTCCCGCCTGAAGCACTTGCCAAAGATTCGCCCTTTTCATGAACTCGGCGGCGGGCGTAGGTTCAGCGGACTGCGCCAGGAGGCCTGGGCTAAGAGCGAGGGAGGCGAGCCCGGTGAGAACGATTTTCATTGAATCGCGATAGAATAGTGCCTTCCAGCCACGGCGCAAGCCCAGCCAATGGCCGGACCTTGTTGCCCGCTGAAATTCTCCATGCTCGTCTTTTGCTTCGTGGTACAGTTTCAGCATGGCCGAAGACATGCAAGCCCGACTTCGCGATGTGCCACACAAGCCAGGGATTTACGTGATGCGAGATCGCCTGAAACGGGTGATCTATGTCGGGAAGGCGCGCGACCTGCGCAAGCGGCTTTCTCACTACTTTACGCCTTCGCGCCAGACCACCGCCGACCCCAAAACGCGCGCACTCATTGACAGCATTTGGGAGTTTGAGTGGCACATCGTTCGCAGCGAAGCCGAAGCCGTCCTCTTCGAGGGACGGCTGATCAAGGAATTCCGGCCCAAGTACAACGTCAGCTTTCGGGATGACAAAAGGTTCCTGCTAGTCCGCGTGAATCCGAACGATCCCTGGCCACGATTTCAACTGACACGGCTGAGAAAGGATGATGGCGCGCGCTACTTCGGCCCGTTTGCCCACAGCGGCGCCTTGCGCACGACCCTTGGCGCCATCCGGAAAAAGTTCGGCATACGGTCGTGTCGCCCCCTGATTCCCGGAGAGCGAGACTACCGGCATTGCCTGGATCACATCATTAAGAACTGCTCCGCTCCGTGCATCGGGCGGATCGCGCAGGCTGACTATCTGCGTCGCGTGGAAGAAGCTTGCGAATTTCTCGAAGGCGCGTCCCGCCAGATGATCGAGCAGGTGGAAACGGAGATGCGCGCGGCCGCCGAAAGGCTCGACTTTGAGAAGGCGGCCGAGCTCCGCAACCTCCTCGAGGATCTCAAGCGAACGACCAAGCCGATGACTCGCTTCACACGAAAGGCGCTGCCGACGATTGATCCGCAGGAAGACCTGCGAGCCTTGGCAGATGCCCTTCAGCTTGCTCGCCCTCCGCGGATCATGGAATGCTTCGACATTTCCAACATTTCCAGCACCCATATCGTCGCAAGCATGGTTCGGTTTAAAGATGGAGTTCCGGATCGCGCAAACTATCGCCGCTACCGAATTCGAGGAACACCCAACCAGGACGATTTCGCCAGCATGGCCGAGGTGGTCCGCCGGCGTTACTCGCGGGTGCTTCGCGAGGCGCACCTGGAGAAAGATCCGGTCGAGCAACGCGACTCGGTGACGATCGACTACTCTCCGGAGTTCAGCCAGGAATCACCTGCGCAGATCCTGCAACAAGCTGCCATGCGCGATGATCAGCCGTCCACCTTGCCAGATCTGATTATTGTGGACGGCGGCAAGGGGCAGCTGTCGAGCGCCTGCAAGGAACTGCAGCGCCTTGGACTTTATGAACAGCCGGTCATCGGCTTGGCCAAGGAATTCGAGGAAATCTACCGTCGTGGGCGGCCACTTCCTTTGCGCCTGCCCGAGGACAGCGGAGCTCTCAAACTGCTGCAACGGATCCGTGATGAGGCGCACCGTTTTGCCAACAGCTTCCACAGTCTGCTGCTCAAGAAACGGATCAGCGAGAGCTTGCTCGACGAAATTCCCGGGGTTTCCGAGTCGCGCAAGAAGGCTCTGCTGGAGACCTTTGGCTCGGTCGAACGAATCCGGAAGAGCTCGGCCACGCAAATCGCCTCGGTCAACGGCATCGGGCCGAAACTCGGGGAGCAAATCGCCCAGTATCTCGCCCGCCTGTAGGTGGCCGGCCAGGGCGGTTTCTAATTCGCCGCGGATAACCTTGTATCGTGGAGAACGGTCGCGCTACAGAGGCGGATGTGTTTGTTTTTCGGGAAGCGCCCATGCTCCCAAAGCCGGCTGAAAGAAACGGCTAATCCAGTGTTCGACGATAACGCAGGGCGCCGAACGCCATTACGAGAAGGCCGAAGGCAAGGATAGGCCAAATGTCCGGCCAGACATCCGGGAACCCGTTTCCTTTCAACAGAATGCCGCGCAACACGCGCAGGAAATGGGTCAAGGGCAAGGCCTGCCCGATGACCTGCGCCCATTCCGGCATGCCGCGAAAGGGAAACATGAATCCGGAAAGCAAGAGCGATGGCAGAAAGAAGAAGAAAGACATTTGCATTGCCTGGAGTTGGTTGCGCACCAGCGTCGAGATGGTGATGCCGACCGCCAGCGTGGCAGCGATGAAGCTCAGCGCGCAGAGATAGAGCAGCGGCAGACTTCCTACCATCGGCACGCGAAACAGAATCCGGGCAGCCAGCAGGATGACTGTGACTTGAACGTAACCAACCAGAATGTAAGGCACGATCTTGCCCGTCATCACTTCGAGCGGCAGCGCCGGCGTGGCGAGCAAGCTTTCCATGGTGCCCCGTTCGCGTTCACGGGTCACTGCCAGTGCAGTGATCATGACCATCGTCATGGTCAGGACGACACCCATCAGACCGGGAACGATGTTGTATTGCGTGATTCGATCGGGATTGTACTCGAGGTGAATTCGCAACTCGACCGGCCCGCGTTGGGCGCCGAGTTTTTGCAACGGTCCGGCCAAATCGCGGTCGAAGGCAGTCCGCGAGATTTCGTTCATGACTTGAACAGCCGAGCTGACCGCGGAAGGATCAGTCGCATCGGCTTGCACGAGCATGGCCGGTCGTTCGCCCCGGACGAGCTTGCGAGAGAAATCCGAAGGGAGGTTGAGGACAAACTGCACCTCTCCGCGCGCCAACAACTGTCGCGCGTCGTCTTCGGTTTCGACATGATCGGCAATCTGGAAATAGCCACTGTTCTCCATCGCGTGGATAAACCTGCGCGCGAACGGGCTATTGTCGGAGGCGAGCACCGCTACAGGCAAATTCTTTGGATCCGAGTTGATGGCAAAGCCAAAAAGGATCAGCTGCAGAATCGGAATTCCGAACATCATCGCAAAGGTCAGCCGATCGCGCCGCATCTGGATGAATTCCTTTCGAATGATCGCGACGAAACGCGCGAAATTGAAGGAAAAGGAGATCATGGATCCTCAGGAAGCGCCGGGCGCTCTAATGCTTCGCTCATTGGAAATTGTCGCGCGAGGTTTGCATCAGGCCGATAAAGGCATCCTCAAGACCTGGCTCGATCTTCTGCCACGCGTACGGTTCCTTTTGAAACGGGCTGATGGCTCGTTGGATCGCGGCG
>DATLIT010000315.1:0-2644 GCA_035539295.1 Terrimicrobiaceae bacterium
TCAACGGCACCATCAGGACCGTCCTGACGCCTAGCCCGAGCAGGTACGCGCGCTGACTCTCCGGAAATGGCGTTTGAGGATCAAGCACATGCCGGGCCACCGTCTGCGGTTTTAAAAAATCGGCGAACCGAGCATCCGTGATCGACACTTTGCGCCAGCTTGCGGGGTAACGGGCCTCGGCCGGCGACATCACCCGGCCCTCTTGAAAGACGATCTCGAGGGCCATCGTGTTTTGTTCGAAATTACGCACCCGCAATGTCGAAGAGAGGGCCCCTAATTGTCGGGTCATGGCCGCCATCACCTGGCCAAGGAAGTCATCCAGGTCGGGCACCGACGCCAGCGCATCCAAGCATTCACGCAAGGCATCGTTGGCTAGGGCCAACTCGGCCGCGCGCTGCAGCGCCAGCCTCTCTTTCTCGCGGGCCATCGCCGCCTGCATCTGCTGCGCACGCTTGGAGTCGGTGACGTCGGTCGCGATGCCGCACACCGCATGGGGCTTGCCGGTGCGGTCGCGCAGCAGAAACTTGACCACCACATAAGACCGCTCGCCTTCAAGCGCGGAGGGCGCGACCTCGTCAAACTGAAGGGGTACGCCGGCTTCGATTACTTGGCGGTCGTTTGCGCGGGCCATTTGGGCGACTTCCTGCGAATGAAGGTCGAAGTCGGTTTTGCCACGGATCTGATCGCGTTGCACCTGAAAGCGGCGTTCGTATTCGCGGTTGATCAGAACGTAGCGAAGGTCGAGGTCCTTGACGAAAATGACGGCTGTGGTGTTGTCGACGATATCCTGCAAGCGCTGTTCGCTGACACGAAGCGCTTCTTCGACGTTCCTTCGATCGCTGTTTTGCCGTGCCAGTTCAGCATAGAGTTGGGCGTTCTCTAAAGAGATGGCGGCCTGTGAGGCCAGGAGTTCGAGCACCGCCAACCGGGCCGACGTAAACACCCGCGGCGCCAAGTTGTTCTCCAGGTAGAGCACACCAATGAGTCTAGCCTGCTTCAGCAGAGGCAGGCAGAGCATGGAGCGAGGCCGGCTTTGCTGCACGTAGGCGTCCTCGGAGAACAAGGTCTGGGATGCGGCGTCATCCAGGATCACGCTCTCGTGGGTCCGGATCACGTAATGAAGCGCCGATTCGGGAAGCTCAGAAGGCGTGACGGCCGCCTGTCGAAGGGCGACATCGACGCTGCCGCGGCTGGTGGTTGCCTCCGCCTCGATCTGCGGCTGATCGTCGTGCAGGAGGATGAGCAGGCCCCGCTCGGCCCCCGCGTGCTCAATCGCGGTTCGCATGAGTGTGTCAATCAGTTTCTCCAAGACGATCTCGCCCGACACCGCGTGTGAGACTTTGATAACGGTCGCCAGATCCAGGCGTTCAACTGATGTCCCAATTGTGGTCGTCGGACCGGGTGTTTGCTCCTCCTCCCTGAGCTGCGGATATAACTGGTCGAGTTGCCGCACCTTGCCATCGGCTCCCCAGCGGAGATAGCCGTACCGGGCCTCCCGCAAATACACGTCCGCGATTTTGTCGAAACCGCGCGCTGCATAGAAGCGCGCAGCAACCTCATAGGCGACTGCCTCATTATGGACAAAGCCGTTTGCGCTCGCTGAGCGGATCGCTTGTCGATAAAGGTGCTCCGCATCGAGCACACGACCTTCGATTCGTGCGATTTCTGCACCCACCAGCGCGACCTGGTTTTCGAAATTGTCCGGACAATTCTCCGCCCATATTTCGAGCCGTCTGTGGTGAGTTGCCAGAGCATCCAAATGCTGCTGTCTCTGGTCGGGAGGGGCGAAATCCCACAATGATGCGCGGCACAGGCCGCCATACAAGTGGTACTCGGCAAGTTCAAGGTTTGATGGCGCTGTCCAGAGCAGCGGTTCCGCCTTCAACGAGGCATCGAGGGCGGAAATGTAGTCCCCAGCAATGAACCGGGCTTGCAGTTTTCGAATCCAGTAAAAGCACTCGGGTTGCGCCAGCACCGGATCACTCGCCAAATGGCGCTCGAACCGAAGCTCCTCAAACTGCCCATCGTCAAAGCTGCCGAATTTCGGCGTCAGACCACGGAGCGTCCGGATAAACCCGAGCTGTGCGGTGCTGGTGTCAACGACCCAACCGAATCGAGCCTTCCGCGCAAGCTCGAGGCCATTCTCGGCTTCACGCTGCACCTCTACGAGCGGATCTCCCGCTGCTAAAAGGTTTGTGTTCAGGTTGATGCAGCTATACACCGCAAAAGAGAGGTCGCCGATCTTGTTCGCCACGTCGAACGCCCGATGTATCAGGTCGCGGCCACCCCGGACATGTTTCGCCCATGGCATCACGTGACTTCCGAAGACCATATAGGTCCTGGCCTGGAAGCGCTTCAGGTCGCCTTGCTCAACCAGCTCAAAGCCGAGCCGGCCAAATCGAAATCCGGCCTTGTAGTTGCCGAAGTGTGGCCCGGCTATCTGCCCAAGCCATACATAGGCAATACATGAACCATCGCTGTTGCCCCGCTCGAGGCTGAAATTGACGGCGCTGCAAATGGCGAGGGAAAGAAGGTTCGCATCCGTAAACAATGCCGCTGGCAGGACCTTGGTTAGAACATCCAGTGTCGCGAGGGACTCCGGATCGTTCATCAAGGGCAGTTCAATGAGCTCCTCGATCTCGCG
>DATLIT010000316.1:0-5714 GCA_035539295.1 Terrimicrobiaceae bacterium
TCTCGGCGTCGGACTGCCCAAAGAGGCTCCCGAGGCTGAGACTGGTAGCACCTGCTACCAAGCCTAGGAGTATCCCCCGGGCACGAGGGCGCGAAGACGAGTTGATTGCAGGGTGGAACGGTTTTGGCAGGAAAGGCATACGCATAGAGGGTCCTTTGTTTTTAACTGCCCCGAGAGAAAATTGGGAAACGCCGGATAAATCAAGAAGATTTTTTAAAAAAATTTGAACATTTTGATTTTGCCATTTTTCGGGGCCATTTTCGAATGGGTCAGACCGAGCTCGAGGATTTGGCTCGGATTACGTTTGAGAGTTATATGGTCCGCTCGCATACGTTAGAAAACCGTTCGTAACGCGAGGCAACGCAGTCGCATTAGAGTGGACTAAGGCAACGGTCTCCGAATTCGTCCGAGCGAACGCCTTGCGGCAGCCGTCGTGGTTACGCAATAGCGCAAGATCTGGGCGGCAGGGTTGTTTCAGCCACACGAACGCAAATGCCACACCAATCGACATTTAGCGAGACGAGAGCGTTTGTCACACGGGACCTCCACTACTGGCGGCTCTCGAGCCGGGCTTTTCATGGCGCATTCAAGGGCTGCGTATCTTTATTGGTATCTGGAGACGGCAGCCTCAGGCTGGCAGTTCACTCGCGCCGCTGGCGCTGAATCAAACAGGTTGCGCGAGGCGCCATCCCGCGTGACGACGCAAATGGTTCGACCTGATGATTTGCGCGAAGCCCACGTGTCGTTGCAGCGGTCCGCCTCGGCGCCTCCCATCGCCGGAGACGATGGGGACACGACGGCTACAGATGTGTTCGGCGAAAGGCTCCGGCAGCGCCTGGACCGGACGCTCATGCTCCCCAGCGTATGACGAAATGCGCGCCGCGGCTGCGAAGACCATCCGAGCAACCAGTCCCGCGCAGTTTGAGCCGGCCCATCGCAGAACCTGGTCGTGACAACCTATGCGCGTCCTAGTTCGTGCCGGCCCACGCGGCTGGCTCCGCAGTTGCGCAGAAGCTCCACAGCAGCTTCGGCGCGCTTGTTCTCGGTTTTGACCAGCAGGAACTCCCCGCTATGTGAGAACGTCATGGCGTAGGCTTCGATCACTTCGTCGGGCAGACGATAGTCCGCCAGATGGGACTTAAAAGCCTGGACGATCGTCTGATGATTTGGTTTTCGCCGAGAGGGTGTTTCGGGTGTTCCCCAAACCTCCGGGGGACCGAAACCGGACGCGAAGATCAATCCAAGACTATGCGCTTCTCCAGCGAGAATCCCCTCATCGTAAACGGCGTCTTCGAAGCCGGCGCGCGCCAAGCGGGTCACCGCTTGATCTACGTCACGGGCGTTGTCAAATATGGCGACGATCGTAGTCATCGAAGGCGGTATGGGGCGGCGATACTGGCAAAGCGGGTCATCGTGGCAAGCTAATTCACGTTACGCAGGCGCTGATTGCGCGGACGCAAGAAAGATAGAGGGTTCATCAAGCAGTGGTCCCGGCAAACCGAGCAACGCCTCGTTAGTACCGAAACTGCAAGATGCCCAGCCAGAGACTGGCCTTGTTGCTGAAGAAAGGTTTGTCCAGATGGGTCGTGAAAGGCATAGTTTCCCAAGGTTCGAAATCTTAGATTTATCTCGGCCGGGAAAAGAAGCATGGCGACTACTAAATTTGGCCCTCAAGTGCCCGCTTGCAGCGACGTCCGGTAATGATGCCTCTGAGAGGAAGAAAAAGACCCGGCTTCCGATTGATGACGTCGAAACACTTACAAACAGCGACTACGCCGAGTTCTTCCAGCGAATCAAACCCAGTCGCGGCTTAGAACTTCGTTTGCGCTAGAGGTTGGTCGTTAGTGCTCTTCCACGGCAGGACCGGTATTCCTTACTCCATAGCTAATGTCGCTGGTAATCTGCTCTTTGATCTTGCGTCCACTTCAGGTCGGTCCTAGAAAAGCTTGTAACCCCGAAACAGAACAATCGCTGCATGGCCAAATACTCTAGCATTCTGGACCATGTGCAGGCTCTCCCTTCAGCAAACCTGTAATCCCGTTCTATGAGCAAACATCGTGTCTTCGCAGTCTTCCTCCTCTTCACAGCCATTCGTGTGGGCGCCTGGACGGAAGGAGAACTTTCGGTTTGGACAACTGACAACCGCGGCTATCGCGCCATGGCGGAGCTCGGCAAGAAATTCGAAGAGGAGATGGGAGTAACCGTTAAGGTAGAGACCCAGGAAGGGATTACCGACAAGTTTCAGGCAGCCGCTCAGACCGGCAAAGGCCCGGACATCATGTTCTGGGCGCATGATCGGATCGGCGAATGGGCGGATGCGGGTATTTTGCAGCCATTAGAGATTAAGGAGGATTTCAAGGGAACGATGATTCCGATGTCCTGGGATGCAGTCACCCACAATGGAAAGATCTGGGGATACCCAGCGGCCCTCGAATGCATCTCTCTGATTTGCAATAAAAAGCTGGTCACTGGAAAACCGCCGACCCAGCTATCGGAATTCCCGGCATTCGCCAAGGAACTTCAGGCCAAAAATCCAAAGGCGATCGCGATCATGTGGGATTACAAAGTCCCATACTTCACCTTCCCGTTTCTGGCGAGTGCGGGCGGTTACTCCTTCAAGAAAACTGAGGGCGGCTACGATACTAAGGACATCGGCGTGGATAATGCCGGCGCCATCGAAGGACTCACCGCAGTCGTAAATCTTATCAAAGAAGGCGTGCTTCCCAAAGGTTCTACCCAGGATGTCATGGAACAAAAAATGGGGGCTGGCGAGGTTGCCACCATGGTGAATGGCCCTTGGACATGGGCCAATCTTCGCAAGAGCGGAATCGATTTCGACCTCGCCGCCTTGCCTGGGGTTGGCGGGCACCCTGGCAGACCCTTCGTCGGCGTTTGGTCCGCTCTCATCAACCGCTCGAGTCCGAACACGGAGTTCGCGATGCAATTTCTTGAGAAATTCGTCTGCACCGCGGAGGGGCTAAAGGCTCTTGATGCCGACGCGCCGCTGGGCGTTCCGGCGGTGAAGTCACTTGCCGAAGAGATGAGCGCGGCAAACCCATTGATCAAGGTGACCTACGAGAACTGTCTCAACGGCGTGATCATGCCCAACATCCCCCAGATGGGCAAGTTCTGGAGCGCCATGAAAGCGGCCTTCGAAATCTCGACAAATGGAGAAGCTACTCCCGAGGCCGCCTTAAAGGACGCGAGAAATAATATGGGGAAATAGGCGTGAAGGGGCTGCCGATTCGACAGATCCTCGTCGTCCTGCTGGCGATTCCGGCCCTGGCCCTCAGCTTTTTCATCTATCAGGCCGGGAACTTTTACGTTGGGTTAGCGCTGCTGGTGGTGACCTGCTTGGGGGTCTATATTTACCTGAGCCCCTCGGCAAACACCTTTCGGTATCTCTTCCCAGGCTTTCTTGGTTTCGGTGTCTTCGTCATCTTTCCACTCGTCTATACAATCTGGATCGGATTCACTAAATATAGCTCTCAGAACCTGCTCACTTTTGACCGGGCGTTAGCGTTGTTCCGTCAGGAGACGGTCGCGGTTGAGGGCGCTCCGACCTACAAGTATACGTTGTTCTCCCAGGGTGGCGCGCAACACGTTCTCTATCTGGAAGACGAAAAGGATCCGAGCAAGCGATTTTCGTCCGATCCTTTTCCTCTCGAAGCCGGCGAGAAGCCCAAGGGCGATAGAGAACCGATCAGGCTGAATGCGCTGCCGGCGGGCGGCAAGGTCTCAGGGGAGGCCATGCAAATGGCGCAAATTAATCGGGCGAAACTGATGAGCCCTTTGAAAGCACTGAAGTTCGCCCTGCCCGATGACACTTTGGTCGGACTCGAAGGACTCACGAAGTTTGCTTCGCGACAGCGCCTGTGGAAACGGAATCCGGATGGGACGCTGACCAATGCCAAAGACGGCACGGTGATTCGGCCTGATTTGGCGCAAGGATTCTTCGTCAACGACAAGGGAGAGAAGGTGGGGGTCGGCTTTCGGACGTTCGCCGGCTTTTACAATTACATCCGGATCCTTACAGATCCACGAATTCGCGGACCATTCCTAAGAATCTTTTTGTGGACGTTCGCGTTTTCGGCGCTTTCGGTTTTCCTGACGTTCTCGGTGGGGATGTTCCTCTCGGTGCTACTACAGCAACCGGACATTCGATTTCGACGAACCTATCGCACCCTTCTTATCTTGCCGTATGCGGTGCCAGGCGTCCTCTCGATCCTGATTTTGAAGGGATTGTTCAACCAGGAATTTGGGGCGATCAACGACATGCTGCGAGCGTTTTTTGGCTTTGCTCCGGAATGGGAAACCAATCCATGGGGCGCTCGAGCAATGGTGCTGCTGGTCAATATCTGGCTCGGCTACCCTTACATGATGCTTATTTGCACGGGAATGCTTCAGTCCATTCCCTCATCGATTTACGAGGCGAGCGCTATCGACGGGAGCAACAAGGTTGTCGACTTCTTCAGCCTGACCCTGCCACTGGTCCTGCCGGCGATGATCCCGATCCTGATTTCGTCGTTCGCTTTCAACTTCAACAATTTTAACCTCATCTTCCTTTTAACCGGCGGCGGGCCGCAGATGGTCGGCGGGAATGCCGGCGAGACCGATCTTCTCGTGAATTTCGTGTTCAATATTGCCTTTCGGGATTCGGGCACCAATTATGGGCTGGCGGGCGCGATCGCTACTCTGCTTTTCATCCTTGTCGGAGCCCTCTCCTGGGTCAACCTGAAGCTAAGCGCACGCCAGGTGAAGATATGAACCTAAAACCCGAGCAAAAAGCGAAGCTTCGGCGCCTTGTGACCCATGCGCTGCTGATCGGTTTTCTCATCCTGGTCCTGGTGCCATACATTATGGTTGTCTCCGCTTCATTCCGCCGGGGGAATTTTGCGCCCAGCGGGTTGCTTCCGGACCATGTCAGCTTGGAGCATTGGAAATACGTGCTGGGCATTCCCTACGAAGAGATAGTTAATCCGGCCACAGGAGAAAAGCGCGTCGTCAAGGCGGAAACACCGCCATTACTTTGGTTCTGGAACTCGGTGAAGATATCCGCGATTGCCACGATAGGCATCCTCCTCCTCTCCGGAACAGCGGCCTATGCGTTTGCGCGGCTCCATTTCAAGTTCAGATCCACGACGCTCAGCTCGCTTCTGATTCTCCAGATGTTCCCGATGGTGCTCGCCTTGGTCGCCATCTACGTGATTCTGGACTTCCTCGGTCAGTACCTGCCCGCACTTGGACTGAACACCCATCCCGGCCTCATTCTGGTCTACCTTGGCGGAATCTCGGGCTACATCTGGATGCTCAAGGGGTATTTTGACACCATCCCGGCTAGCATGGAGGAAGCCGCCCGCATCGATGGCGCGACGCAGTTCCAGACCTTCACGCAAATCCTTCTTCCGATGAGTCTGCCAATCTTTGCGGTGGTGTTCATTCTCTCCTTCATCGCCTTCATGTCGGAGTATCCGGTTGCATCGATTGTGCTGCAGACCCGGGAGAATTGGACCCTTGCGGTAGGCGCCAATTCCCTTCTTGCGGAACATCAGAAGCTCTGGGGTCGTTTCGCAGCATTGGCCGTCTTGAGCGGCGTGCCTATCACGCTCATATTCCTCGTCTGCCAAAAATTTGTGGTGAGCGGCCTGACCTCCGGTGGGGCTAAGGAATAGGAGGACTCGGGAGAGCCAGACGGGGTCAGAGATGTTTACGAC
>DATLIT010000317.1:0-4053 GCA_035539295.1 Terrimicrobiaceae bacterium
GCTATGAGCACCGAACGCGCTTGCCCCCGGTATTCGAGCATCGATCTCTGGGATGCTCCTGACATTCTCGATTGCATTATTGAAGGCCAATTTGCCGCTGTGGCAGCTGTATATGCCGCCCGCCCAGCTATTGAGGCGGCCGCGATTGCGATGGAAGAGCGCTTACGAGAGCGAGGGCGACTAGTTTACATCGGTGCCGGCACGTCAGGCCGCCTCGCGGTCCAAGATGGTGCCGAACTCATACCGACATTTGGCTGGCCGGAAGACCGCTTGTTGCTACTTATTGCAGGAGGACAAGAGGCGCTCTTGCGATCGGTTGAAGGAGTCGAGGACGACGTAGGCCAGGCGACGCAACGGATGGAATGCCACAATATCGGCGCTGACGATGTCCTTGTCGCGGTAGCAGCGAGCGGGACGACTCCATTTACTTTGTCGTGCCTGAGAGAAGGAAGAAAGCGGGGCGCCCTGACAGTGGGTATTGCAAATAATTCAGGCACGCCGATTTTGAATGAGTCGGATCATGCAATTTGGCTCGATACCGGTTCTGAACCAATAGCAGGGTCCACGCGGCTGAAAGCCGGCACGGCGCAGAAGATTACCCTAAACGCCTTATCATCTCTTCTAATGATCCTGCTTGGCAAAGTTTATCAGGGTCTAATGGTTGATGTTAGAGTCTTGAACGAAAAACTCCTTCGACGGAGTGAGGACATGTTGGTGCAGCTGACCGAGTGCAGTCGTAGTGAGGCGAATAATGCATTAACCCGAGCCAGCGGAAGCGTAAAACTTGCGGCTTTATTGCTGCATGGCTGTGAACTCGAGGAAGCAACCAAATTACTGAATCGCTCAGGGGGGCGTCTTCGCGGAGCGTTGAATCTCATCAATGACGCAGCCTGACGCAAACGTCACCGCCCAGTATCATCGACCTGCGAATCTTGGGACGGGCCTGAACATAAACAGCCCAAACCCTCGCCGGCGGTCGGCGCGGCGTAAGACCTCGGTGATGAATTCCTCGCCCAGCTTATTGCGAGAACCCTTGGGGCGTCCCGCTGGATTACCACTCTCCCCCGGCTTCCACGGCTCACGCAGACCGCGGTGCTTTTGGGGTGCAGATTCACCGTCACATCTTTGCAGCTTCATACGTCTTCTCTCCAGCATCCTAACCTTCGGTTCAGACCTCTGCGTCCTGCCCAAGGCTCAGATCGCGAAGATCGATACCGAAGGCTCTGAGGTCGAAATTCTGACCCGCATGACGCGCTCGATTTCGAGGCGAACCGGCGGAAGGTCGAGGAGCTGTTGGGCGATTTTTTCCTTATTGGCGGCGAAATCCGGGGCCTGCATCGCGGGCACACTGAAATTCCTGCATCGGCGCCTGGTCGAGGCCGCTGGCTTGCTTACGCCAAGACGTGTCACGTGAGTCAGTTGCCCACGGGCGCGGCGATCCGGGCGCCAAGGAAGCCGCAACACCCCAGGACCGTCGCCTTGACTTGGCGAATCCCAACCCGTACATGCCTTGAGGGATTGCCCCTAGGCCGCTCTTGGTGGCCAGCGAGGGGGTGTAGCTCAGTTGGTTAGAGCGTCGGCCTGTCACGCCGAAGGTCGCGGGTTCGAGTCCCGTCACTCCCGCCATTACCATTTCACGCCCCTTTCTTTTCAAGACGTTGGCCTCTAGTTTGTAAGTTCTCACCCAAGGTTTGTAGTTTGGGTGTTCTTGCCTGTTCCGCTTCTATTAGGCTGGCCAGGGCAGACCGCGCCAATCCGGCGCTTGTTCGCACCCTTGGTGTAGACCTTAACTTGCCGGGTATCCTTGTGGCCCAGGACGGCCGCAATCCACTCATCGCCGCAACCAAGATGCGCTAGACGCTCTGCCATTCTCTTGCGGAGGCCGTGCGAGGCGAGACCCTTTGGGCGACCAGAAGCATCAACAACTTCCGGCATAAGTCCAGCTTCTATGCAGCAATCATGGAACCGGTTTCCGAAGCTCTCTTTGGTAAGAGGCTTACCATCTTTGGTGACGATGAAAATGAGGTTGTCTGCCGGCATGGCATCTATTGCCGCCTGCAACTGCGGAAGAATCAGCAATCCACCAACGTCCTCATCCGTCTTGTGCTGTACGAGCGCAATTTCGTGCGTGATCTTGTAAGGGCCTATCACTACAGGCTCGTCGAGCCGTCGAATATGTTGGCGACCAACCCGAACAATATCGCTGCGGCGCAAGCCAGTGCAGGATAGTAGCTCATATGCCAATCGCGCCCGCGTGCCGAGTGGATGTGTCGCCTCGTACTTAGCGCAGTGCTCATCCTTCCATGCGCGAAAGCCCTTTCCTTTGATCTTGGGTCGGTCGATACCAACGGCGGGGCTGCGCGTGAGCAGCTTGATCTTGATTGCATGATCCATCAGCACGCGGATCACGGCCAGGAGGTTGCGCGCGGCAGAAGGTGTTGCAGTCCTCTTGTCGATTATCCGCTGTACTTGCTCGTGCTTTAGGTCTGAGACCTTACCGGCGCCATATTGCTCCACGAGTCGATTGATGATGCCGCGCTCCGTTCGTTGCGTCTCTGGGCGCTTCTCATTGAAGGTTGCCGAGTTGAGATAGCTTACGGATAGGGCGGCGAGCGTGCCGGATTTGACGGGAATGCCGGCTTTGGGCAAGGGCTCCGCTATCGCAGAATTATACGCTTCCATGAACTCCGGCGAGCCAATCGGGCCGGGGAGGGGAACAGCCTTGCAGCCTGGCGGACGGAAATAGATACGCACCCGGCCATGTCGGTCGGTAAACTTATTGACGTGGCGGAGCCTAACGAGCGGCATCGATCATGTTATCCCAATCGCTGCCTTCGGACTTCGCGGCGTCCGTTCCAAACTCGAGCTTTATGGAGCCATCGGCGCCAAGGAACGCTCCCCTTGGACTGCATCCAGCATCCATCGCAGCCTTAAGTGTTTCGGTGAGTTGCTTCGGAGTCGCGCGGCGCCTTCGCCGCGGGCTCTAAATTCACTGTGCGCGTTTTGCCTTTTACGGCTTGCGCCTTAACTGGACCCCCGTCTATGACTGTCACTCTCTCCCTGCCAGGGGTGGGCGGCTTTTCTTTGCCAGCCCCCACGGCAACTAAAAGCACTGAGTCAATTCACCATTGTCATCACCATCAATCTTCGGATCCTCCACCTGATTTCTGCGATACGGTCGAATTAGCGCGTTGGACGAATCTCAGGATAGCCAAAACAGGGCAGGGGGCTAGGCCGTTAGGCTGTGAACATCGAGGGGAACTGAGTTCGCTAACAAGGAACGTGAGTTAACAACCGCATTCGGCGCCTGCCTCGATAAGATCCTGTGGACAAATAGGCCAACCGCACCCCTGGCCGCTTGCCGTTGGTGAATTCTACGCCAGCCTCCTTAGCGCACTAGCCGACAAACTACAGCAATCTTACGCATGTGGAATGCAAGTTGCCGTGGTCCTCTGCCCATACCTGCTGACCACGGAGGGATCGTTCGACTCGCCTACAGCTGAACCCCAAGTGCCCTGGCTGTAAGCCCGCGCATACTCAGTTCGCATTGTCTCTTCGGCCTTTAGGCACGAATCGATGCTATCGAAGAGAAGGTTTGTCTCAACCGGATGGGAACCGAAAACCAAAACAAAGAGCATCCATTTCATCGCTTTCTCCTTTAGAAAATATGTTTGCAGTCCGGCGTCCTATTAGCCGAGCGCCGTTCGGTTATTGTGCCTTAAAGGCCCGCAAACTAATCGGCTTCTATTTTGAATCTCAGCGAGCACTCGAACTGCTCTCGCGCGATAGCGGAAGGAGTTTGCATGAGCTAGTTGATGAGGCATTCTCCGACCTGTTGGCCAAGCAGCTCGTACCCGCACGTTCGTGGAGGCATTGAAACAGAGACTCGCGGCCCCCCTAGCCAATGAGAACAAGCCTAAAAAGCGGCCGCGGTCCTAACTTCCGACCTAGCTTGTGGGAAATCCAAAAAAGCGGCCTAGTGGCCCCGCGGCGACTCTCGTATCCTTCCGGCGTCCTTTGCTCTCCCTCAACAATCACAAAGGGACTCACCAT
>DATLIT010000318.1:0-3648 GCA_035539295.1 Terrimicrobiaceae bacterium
CCCTCCGACCGCGAAACCTTCAAGCAGCTGGCTACGCAGACGGCTCTCGACATGCTAAGGCTAAGGATATTCGAGGATCGGCTCACTTTGCCCGTCGAGGCTTGGACAAGCTAAGTGAACGCTAAGAGCGTGTTTCAAGGAATCACTGAATAGCGTCTGTAGCGACCCGTTGTCCTCAAGTTCGAAGGCCCTTTTGGAGCGACGATGCCGCTCAACTTCGGCCTTAGATTAAGCATCTGCGGAAATCGGCGGACACGGCCACTTGCTTGGGGAGCGACCCTCTAACGCGCATCCAGGGAGAACGGCAGTGGGAACACCGCCGCTACAACCACACCACCCTTAGCATAAGCATCTTCGGAGATCGGCGACACGACCAGTTTGCAGCGCTCTTCTAACGAGTCGTCGAGCGAGGGGTTTGGAGGCGGCTTTCTTGTGAAAAGAGATATAAGCTAATATTTAGCGACGCTTACTTCGGGGGGCATAGCATTCGCCGCTCGCGCTGGTCACGAAGGAGGCGATGTCCTTTTCTGACGTGCGCCAAGAGGTCATCAAGCGGGCGGTGCCGCCAATGAATTCATAATACCGCCAGCCTGCTTTTTGTAAGCGCGCGTGGACCGACGGGGAGATCACGGCAAAGACGGCATTCGCCGCGACCGGATGGGCGATTTCAATGCCCGGCACGCCGTCCAGTTTCTCGGCAAGAAGGCGGGCGGCCCGATTGGCATGTTCTGCATTGCGCAACCAGATGCCATCCTGCAGGCAGACCGCCCATGGCGCTGAGGAGAATCGCATCTTGGCGGCGAGCTGGCCACCTTGTTTGCAGCGGTAATCGAACTCCTCGGAGAGTTTGCGGTCGAAGAAGACGACCGCCTCACTCAAGGCAATCCCCGGTTTAATTCCCCCGAAGCAGAGGACGTCCACACCGGCGCGCCAGGTAAGTTCGGCCGGGGAACCGCCCTCGACAGCCGCGGCATTGGCAAAGCGGGCGCCATCCATGTGAACGTGGAGTCCGTGAAAGCGCGCCAGACCGGCGATTTCGCATGTCTCCTCCGCCGTATAAAGGCGGCCCAGCTCGGTTGGTTGCGCCAGGCTCACCACGCGCGGCTTTGGATAGTGGATGTCCGAGCGCCTGAGGATTATGCGTTCAATTCCGGGGAGGTTGAGTTTGCCGTCTGGACCCGACGTCACCAGGATCTTTGTTCCATTGGAAAAGAACTCGGGTGCGCCGCACTCATCCGTCTCGATATGCGAGGCCTCGTGACAAACAACGCTATGGTAGCTCCGACACATCGAAGCCAGCGCGAGAGAGTTGGCCGCCGTTCCATTGAAGACAAAATAGACATCGCAATCGGTCTCGAAGAGATCACGAATCATATCGGTCGCGCGGGCGGTATGAAGGTCCTCACCGTAAGAGGGACAGCACCCTTCATTTGCGTCGACAAGAGCTTGGAGAGCTTCTGGACAAAGGCCGGCCGTATTGTCACTGGCAAAGTCGTAGCGTGCCTCCACAGTGGCGGATCTTCTCCAGGAGTCGCAAAACCGTCAAGCCGCACAGCACCATCCCTAAGCCTTCACGAAAATGATTTGCTTCCGTGATTTCGCATGTTGGTATTTCGCAGCAATGAAGGCAACCCCCCTGATCATGGCGGCGAGCGCCGTTGGATTGGCTACCGCTTTGGCCGCCGGCCGCCCTTCCAATTATTACTACTCCCATCCTCCGCACTACATGTCGATGATGCGGTCGCCCGACTGGTGGGATAGCGGCGAACTGACCGGCGATTGGGGAGGTCTTCGAAACACTTTCTACGACGATGGAGTGAACATTTTCTCCAACTACACCAACAACATCGCGGGAAATCCGACCGGCGGAAAGAGCGCGGGATTTACTTATTGTGACAACATCGCATTTGGGCTCGAACTGGACCTCGAGAAGATTATCGGCTGGAAGGGCGGCCACCTCACCGTCAGTGGGCTGAACCGGGACGGAAGCAGTCTTTCTGAGAAGAACATTGGGAACCAGTTTACGGTGCAACAGGTTTTCGGTGGATCAGCGGTGATGTTCTATGCGCTCTATCTGGATCAAAAGCTTTGGGAGGACAAGATCTCGGTCAAGGTCGGGCGATTCGCCACGGGCGATGACTTCGCTTCCTCACCGATTTACTGGCTCTACATGAACAACGGGATCGACGGCAACCCGCAGGCCCTTCCCGTCAACACGCAGTTCTCGGCCTATCCCTGGGCGGTATGGGCGGCCCGAATGCGGGTTGAGCCGACTCCAGAATGGAATGCCATGATTGGGATTTATCAGATATCCGATCGCATCTTCAATCGAAGCTACCACGGACTCGGTTGGAGCATGCGCTCCAACGATAGCATCCTTCTCATTAGTCAGATTGGTTGGACGCCGCAATTTTTCAAGCGCCCGGTTTCCGAGATGGGCGCGCCCGCTCCGAAGGAGAAAGCCGCGGCCAGCGGGCAATCCATTGTCGCGAGAAGGTCCGCCAAAGACGTCGCGGGAGCGTCTGAGCCGAAAGGGCTGCCCGGCCACTATTGGTTTGGGGCGTATTGGTCGCCGTGGGAGTTTCCGCAATTTGGAACCAACGAAACCGCGACCAATTCTTACGGATTCTATTGGCATGCTGAACAGATGATCTTCCCAGAGACGCCGGGGAGCGAGCAAGGGCTGACCGTTTGGTCCGCTTTTGTTCTGTCCCCGCAGCAGAACATCGCCAAGCTTCCCTTTCAGGTGAATGGCGGCCTGGTTTACCGGGGACTTATTCCCGTCCGCGACGACGACTACGCCTGCTTTGGCGTGGTCTACGGCAAATTCAGCCGCAACTTCGCCCGCACGGTGGCGAATACCGGGGAGGGGTATCCCAACTACGAACTGGTCCTCGAATGGAACTATAAGATTCACCTGACGAAGTTTGCGTTCGTTCAACCCGACATTCAGTGGGTCATCAACCCAGGGGGAACCAATCGCATTCCCAACGCTCTCGTTCTCGGAGCGCAGATGGGTGTCGTCTTTTAGACGATCCCGATCAGTGGGTGTATTGTCCGAGCACCACAGTGGTTAGAAAATAACTCTCCATTTTTGTCTGTCCTTTGACGACATTCGGAAACCAGCCCTTCAGTTGACGAACGCCCAACACATGCGGTGAACCCGGAGGCAACCGGCCGGAGCCGGTATAGACCTTCTTTTGAAACGATCGCAGGCCCGCTTTCACGCCTTCCATGAGGGAAATGGCGACGGAGATCGTGCCTGCTCCCAGGTTTACTTCCACATCGGCGCTGGAGTTCTTCAGACGCGTCGAGGTTGAGAACTGCGATCCGGGCAAGGCGAAAAGACGCTGTGCGAGAGCACGGAGCCTCCCTTGAGAGAGGGATGCGCCCTGCGGGTGCGATCGGCATTGGCTATCTCGAAGAGGTTCACCGTCGCGAAAGCGCTCTGATTTCAGCCAAGCTCTCTTCTCCGCCGGAAACTGAATCACGGCGACGTCGAGCTGACCGGCAAGGACCGCGACGCAGCTCAAGCAGGTTGCCAGAGTGTTGACGAGCAGGGTGCGCTTGCGCGAAATTGCTGGCGAGGGGCGTGGAAAAGCAATCCGAATTCAACTTGACGCAGTTCGATTGGGTAGCCCCGGACCG
>DATLIT010000319.1:0-2948 GCA_035539295.1 Terrimicrobiaceae bacterium
GGGCAAATGCCGAGTTGCTCTTGAGGAGTCCTCCGCGGATTCGGAAGTATGATCCGCCCAATGAGGCGCCCCACTTTGTCGATTTAGTTAGACAACGCGTTCGTCCGGACATGAAGGAACGCGGCCAAGGCGTCAATATAACCAGTTCCCTTGACCTCGACCTGCAGCGGCTGGCAGCCCGCATCTTGCGTGAGCATCTTTCCGCCACCGCATCATTGGGCATCAGTGATGCCGCCCTCGTGGTGATCGAAAACTCCACAGGCGCCGTTCGCGTTCTTGCCTGCGCGGGTGATGCTCGCCGCGCATCTATCAACTCCGCGGTCGAGCCCAGGAGCTGTGGGTCGACGCTGAAGCCGTTTCTCTACCTTGCATTGATAGATCAACACAAACTGACCGCGGCGTCGCTCTTGCCCGACACTCCTGACGCGATCAGTGAGACCTACCGCGATTACGATCCGCAAAACTACTCCAAGCGCTACTTTGGTCCGGTGCGCGTGCGTGAGGCGTTGGGAAACTCCCTCAACGTGCCCGCAGTCTTCGCATTAAGTCGAAATGGAGCGCGCGAAACCTTCGATTATCTGAAAACTTGGGGATTCCGTTTTCCAGAATCCTTCGACGCCTATGGCGCCGGTTTTATTCTTGGCAACGCGCCGGTGCGCCTCCTGGAACTCGCCGGCGCCTATGCTGCGTTGGCACGCGGAGGAGAATACTGGGCGCCGAGCCTGATCGCGAAGAGCCCTCGCGAGGTCGGTCGCCTGGCTTCCTCGGAAGCCTGCGCAATTGTCGCTGACATCCTGTGTGATAACGGCGCGCGGACGGCGAGTTTTGGGGCCTCCTCCCCGTTGAGTCTACCGAAGCGCACGCCGGTAAAGACCGGAACGAGCTCGGGCTTTCGTGATGGCTGGTGTGTCGGTTTCAATCGGGATCACACCGTGGCCGTTTGGGCAGGCACTCTGGACAGTCGCCCGATGCTTGAACTTCTCGCCATTCGGTCGGCTGCACCGGTTTGGGCGGCGATGATGATGTCGCTCTACGCCGACGGGGATCAGCCCTGGCCGAACCTCCAAGAAAGTACATCCCTGCACGCGAAGGATATCGCGGCGGAGACTGGCCTGCTGCCACGTTCGGGAGAGCCCACCGTTCGCGAGTGGTTCTTGCCGGGAACGGAACCGGTGGCGCAGGCATCCGAATTGTATGTCGACGGCGTCTTGCGGTTGCCTCTGGAATATTACGCCTGGTATGCTGGACCTCAGAACGCGCTCCAGGCTGCCGGACAGCCGGCTCGGCTAAAAATTCTGTTCCCCAAAGACGGCGCTACCTTCTCCTATAATCCCGCCATGTCGAAGGCGCAGCAGATGCTGCCACTGCAAAGTTCGTGGCCTGAATGCGAGTGGTTCCTTAATGGCAAGAAGATTGAGCAGCCAATAGTTCCTCTCGAGCGCGGCGCTTGGACAATATCGGCGAAGGCGGGTGGTCAAGTCGCGGTGGCTAACTATGTGGTGGAGTAAGAGGTGAGCAGCGAAGACCAGGCGGCGCGTCGGGCTTGGAATCTCTTCGCTTCCGAGCGACATTTTCCGGCTGCCCAACTGACTCCATCCTTGGAATAGACTTAGGTAACGACAGGAGCTATTGGAATTGCTTTGGATCAAGCCCGAGGTGCACTCCTATCGCGGAGGGTGAAGGGACCGCCAAGCGTGACTCAGCTAGGAAGAGCCCATAACTCACGCCGAAGAAGTTCCCGGCTTGACGATTGAAGAAATTATCGGCTGCTTGCGGTTGCGTTCGCCACGCATTGCAAGATGGTGAGTTATGAAAGACCCTGCCGCTCTTCTGAGTGCGTCCCTTAGGCCGAAGCAGAAGGCGCTCCTCCGTGAGTTGTGTGAACAACTCATCGACCAGGGTGCGGAACGCGTCACTCTGGAGCCACTCTATCGCGTTTTCCTGCCGCCGCGGCTCAACGATCCGAGATTGGATCTCCGCATCGCACACAGTGTCATTCATCGTTTTCACGATGGAACGCTAAATCGTTAGCCAAAGGCATCGGCGGCATGAATCGTTCATCAACGCATTGTTTTAACCTCGCCTTGCGTGATCCTCGCTGAGACACTATCAAATACGACGTCGATTTTTCGAAAGGATTAGCCGTGCAACCGGTATTTCCGCGAATGCTCTCCCAATGCATCAGGCCCTCGTTGCCGAGAGCCAGTGCCGTCCTGGACAGGATGGCAAATCCAGAGCAATTCAAGCTTCGCCGTAGGTCGATGCGACTCTGGAGCGGCCTGATCGATGAGAGACACCGGTTTGACGTCGCGGTGCTGCACGGAGGTTGGGGAATCGGGGCACCGCCATCCGCAGACGCATGAGCATCCCGGTCAAGCGCCTGCCGCAAAGGATCGAACCCGATCCGCGCCGCACAATTGCGCGTTTCTTTAGTCCGGGAGGGGATCCGCGCGCAAAAGGCATCATCGAACGTGTGATGCGGCTGCCCGAGTCCGAAGCTCTCCACCTTTTGGAACAGACAGAATTCGACTTTGGGAAAAAGCATCGAAATATCCGCAGCATCTTTCTTGAGCACTATCAGGCTGTCCATAACCTCCTGCCTGAAGCAAGTGCGGTCAGTGAGGCGCGCCAGCTGCTCATCGGAGCTTTCTTCACGATGGAGTATTCGGTAGAAGCCGCCGCGCTCTTCAACCCCTCGATGGTTCCGGCGCGGAACCAGGAAGGTCTTCCGGAGGGAAGCACCCGCTTTGCCATGAGCCTTCGCGCTACCGGCGAAGGGCACGTCTCATCCATCGTTTTTCTCAGGGGTGTGATCGACAAGGACTGCGACATCGCAATAGACGAGCGAAGTCCGTTCATACGTCCCTTGACGATGACGATTCAGCCGCGCCGTCACGAGGTGTGGCGTCAAAGTTTGATCGCTGCAGGTGCACTCAGCAAGTCCGCCG
>DATLIT010000320.1:0-4071 GCA_035539295.1 Terrimicrobiaceae bacterium
TCGCGGGCGGGTCGATCCCACAGGTTGATACCGCCTTCCTGCGCATAGCGGTCGATCGCGGCAAGTTCTTCTTCAGAAAACTCCAGATTGTCGAGAGCGGCGACGTTCTCATGCACTTGCTCTGCACGGCTTGCCCCAATCAGAGCGGAGGTGACTCGTTGATCGCGCAAAACCCAGGCGAGGGCCATCTGGGCAAGGCTTTGACCTCGCCCACTTGCGATTTCATTGAGCGCCCGAATACGAGTGAGATTTTCCTCACTCAGATGGCTTTTGCTTAGCGAATCGCCTCCGGCGCGATTGATCCGAGCATCCTGTGGAACACCTGAGAGATATTTCCCAGTGAGGAGTCCTTGCGCCAGCGGAGTGAATGCGATGCAGCCAATACCTTCCTCTTCAAGAACGTCGAGCAAGTCTTCTTCGATCCAACGATTAAGCATATTGTAGGAAGGCTGATGGATCAGGCATGGGGTTCTCCAGTCTTTCAGCAATTTCGCCATCTCCCGCGTTTTACCCGCCGAATAGGAGGAGACTCCGACATAGAGCGCTTTGCCCTGCTGCACGGCCTGCGCCAGAGCGGATGCGGTCTCCTCAAGCGGCGTATCGACATCGAATCGATGCGAATAGAAAATGTCGACATAGTCGAGACCCATGCGACGCAGGCTTTGGTCGAGGCTGGCGAGGACGTATTTGCGTGCGCCGCCGCCTTGTCCGTACGGCCCCGGCCACATGTCCCAGCCTGCTTTGGTCGAGATGATGAGTTCATCGCGATATGCGTGGAAATCCTCACGCAACAAACGCCCGAAATTGAGCTCCGCACTTCCCGGTGGCGGCCCATAGTTGTTGGCGAGGTCGAAGTGCGTGATGCCAAGGTCAAAGGAGGACCGGAGCATCTCGCGCTGCTTGTCCAGGGGATTTGTGTCGCCGAAATTGTGCCATAGCCCGAGGGAGAGTGCGGGCAGCTTTAGACCGCTCTGCCCACAGTTCCGATAGAGCATTTCCGAATACCGATTGGCGTTAGCGCTGTAGTTCATAAAACGTATTCTCGCCGGGCGCTATTGAGCCGTCCAGCCGCCATCGACCATCAACACGCTCCCGGTAACCAGAGCTCCGGCCGGTGATGCCAAATAGATGACTGCCGCGGCCACATCGGTGATCGTCCCGACACGGCCGATGGGCAAGCGCTCGATTACTTTTTGCCGGTAGGCAGGATCATCCAGGCGCTCCGCGGTTCCCGGCGTATAGATGAAAGTGGGTGCGACGGCATTTACATTGATCCCGAAAGCGGACCACTCCAGGGCCAGAACGCGTGTGAGTTGGTTGACTCCTCCTTTGGATGCACAGTAAACCGCGTGGTCGCGAATTCCGACCACACTCGCCTGCGAGCTCATATTTATTATCCTTCCGCGCCCTTGTTCGAGCATCATTCGCCCGGCTGCCTGGCAGCAAAAGAAAAGCCCCTTCAGATTGACGTTCATCATTTCATCCCAGTCAGCCTCCGTCACATCGACAGCAGGGTGGTTAGCGCCGAGCCCTGCGTTGTTTACCAGGATGTCCAATCGTCCAAAAGATTCCTGAACTGCACGAAAGCAGGATTTGACCTGCGCGAGATCGCCCACATCAAGGGGAAAAGCCTTGGCGTCACCACCTTCGGCGCGGATTTCTTCGACCAACATCTCCAGATCGCTTGAAGAGCGGGCGGCTACGGCCACGCGCGCACCGGCATGCGACAACGCCTTGGCGACCCAGAAGCCTATTCCTTTGCTCGCTCCGGTAATCAGTGCCACCTGGCCGGCCAAAGAGAAATCCGGATAGTCGATTTCTTTCATGATTTCACTGGCTTAGACGTCCAAGGCCGCCTTGGTGTGTTTCGGAATTCACGAACCATCGGTAGGCGTCGCGAATGCCGTCGTGCAGAGCGATCTTCGGTCGCCAGCCCATCCCAAACAGAAGACTTACGTCGAGAAGCTTTCGAGGCGTGCCGTCAGGTTTCGTCGCATCGAAAACTAAGCTTCCCCTGAACCCTACGGAATCACAAACCATCTCGGCGAGCTCGCGAATGGTGACATCTTCGCCGCAGCCAACGTTGATAATCTCCGGCGAATCGTAACGCTCCAACAGGAACAGGCAGGCGTCGGCGAGATCATTGGCATGGAGAAATTCTCTTCGTGGCATCCCCGTCCCCCAAACCGCCAACTGGTCCTCGCCACGTTCTTTGGCCTCATGTGCTTTGCGGATCAACGCCGGGAGCACATGCGAGCTGTGCAGGTCGAAATTGTCATTTGGTCCGTAGAGATTTGCCGGCATAGCGGAGATGAACGTCTTGCCATACTCCCGCGCATAGGCTTGGCAAAGCTTGACGCCGGCGATCTTAGCAATCGCATAAGCTTCGTTGGTAACCTCGAGCGGACCGGTCAGGAGGGCACTCTCGGAAATCGGTTGCGAAGCCATTTTCGGGTAGATGCAAGAGCTCCCCAGGAACAGCAGCTTTCGCGTTCCGAAATCCGCCGCCGCCTCAATGAGGTTGTTTTGAATCGCGACATTCTGCAGCAAAAATTCAACCGGCTGTTCGTTGTTTGCAACGATCCCACCCACCTTGGCGGCGGCATCAACCACGACCGACGGACGCTCTTGATCAAAGAACGCACGGACTGCTGCCCGATCCAAGAGATCCAACTCCGCACGCGAACGCGTTAAAATCTTGCCAAAACCGGCCTCCGACAGTCGGCGGACGACTGCGCCGCCGACCATACCGCGGTGTCCCGCCACGAAGATGGAGTCGTCAAGTTGCATAAATTTATTTGTCCAAGGCTAACAGTTTTCGTCGCAGTGCTCGCATTCAAATTGAATGGTAGCGTGACCGACACCATAGCGGTGGAACAATTCTTCGCGAATTCGCGCGAGCAAGGCGTCGTCGAGCCTAGGTGTTCGTTTAACGAGGTGAGCTGTCAGCGCAACCTCGGTCGTGCTGAGAGCCCAAATGTGCAGGTGATGTATCCCGGCAACTTCGGGCAAGCCTGCGAGATAGGCTCTGACAGCGGTCGGATCGACATTCTCAGGCACCGCATCGAGCGAGAGGTTCAGCGAATCAGTCAAAAGCTCCCAAGTGCCGAGTAAGATGACGACACCGACGAGCAGGCTCACGACCGGATCAAGCCGGCTCCAATTCGTGAGCAGGATCACCCATCCAGAGAGCATCACGCCTGCGGAGACTGCCGCGTCGGCGGCCATGTGAAGAAAGGCGCCGCGGACGTTGAGATCCTGCTTCCGTCCAGACATGAAGAGCAGCGCCGTGGCGCCATTGATGACAATCCCCAATGCGGCTACCCAAACGACGGTTCCTCCTTCGACACGGGGTGGATCGCTGAAGCGATTGATTGCCTCCCACACAATGGCGCCAACGCCGACGAGGAGCAACAAGGCGTTGAAAAGTGCTGCCAGGACCGTTGCTCTCTTCCAACCATAGGTTCGCCGGGGGCTTGGCGTTCTCTTGGCTAATTCGCTCGCGCCCCAAGCCATGATCAGCCCGAGAACGTCCGCAAAGTTATGGCCGGCATCCGCCAGCAAGGCGAGCGAGTCGGAGAGCAGACCAAAGACGACTTCCACCAGGATGAAGCCGAGATTCAGCGCGATCCCAATCAGGAATTGACGACCGAAATCCTTGGGCGCGTGATGGTGGCCATGTTCGTCATGGGCGTGCCCCATGGAGAAAGAGCGCCGTGAAATACCTGCCGTGTCAATGGCATTGATCTTCTTTTCTCCAAACGATTGCCCATGTAGGTATGCCGACCAGCAAATGAATTCTTCCCGGATCAGCTTCCTGCAGCGACTTGGGAGCACGCTGGCTCTCTGGGCGCTTATCGTAGCGGCACTGCTTGCCGGGTCCGAATACGGATATTTTCTTCTGATCCTCTTCGTCGCGCTCGCCGCCCTCTACGTGTATTTTCATATGGTGAAGGAGCTCGGAACGCCGGCCTTCACCCTTACCGGAATGCTCTGTGCCGCGATCTACATGATCGGCAGCTTCTTTTATCAGCGCGCCCAGGGACCAGAGCATTCCCACGACCTCGAGAT
>DATLIT010000321.1:0-4579 GCA_035539295.1 Terrimicrobiaceae bacterium
CCGCGAGGATGTAAAGCAACTCGAGAAAATAAGCCTTACAGCCGATCTGAAAGTAGCTCGTGCGATCAAAGTAGCACTCAACTAAGCGTGAGACGATGCGATGAATCTCAGTTAAGAGTGCCTTATCCCGCACAATATGCAGGCGGTTGCCGACATTTGTATAGAAGGGCAGCAGAAAGAAATAATCGTGCGACGGAGATCCCAGGCTGTAAACAAAGTTAGACATGAAACTGATGACTACTACCCGAGTGTTCAGCCCCGGGATATCCAGTATCCTGTGCAATTTCATGTTTTCGACGATCAGGAGTTCGCCCGGAGCGATGTCGACGCGGCGCTCCCCCATCAGCATCGACACACTTCCATCAAGTGGCATAAAGAGTTCCAGTCTCTCGTGCCAGCTATGGATCGGCGTGAAGTCGTTGTGAGAGAATCGAAACAGCTTAATCAGAAAAGGAAACTCGTGATCTAGCGTTTCGTCGTATCGACCACTTTGATCCAGTCGGAGTCGATGTGGCTCGAATGTAAGCTTGTCTGCGACCTCCCGCAGTGTCGTGTCTCGAACTCCCTTGGTCATCCAAACTGAAGCCTGAGGAGCACATGAGGAGCCAATTCGAGCTTCACCTGACCGGGAGCCGGCCCCACTTCCGTGACTGTGACTCCCTCCTGACTGGCGCGCGTGTCCTCGATTTCATCGACCTTCAACATCTCCAACTCCGAATCAACGACCTGCACTGTAACTGGCTTCGGCTCAGCCGTGGGATTCGCAATCAGCGCGATTGACTGGCCATGCTCATCCTGAAAAGCGAAAGCGGTCACGAGCGCATGGTTAGAAATGGACACCGGCAGCACGTTCCGAATTCCCGCGATCGCCTGGAAAACATTGTAGACCGGGAAAATATTCCCGGGTCCTGTTTGCGTTGACTCGGCTGCCGATGAATCAGCTTGCGACTCCATGATCCCACGCGGACCGGTAGTTTCATAGAAGGTCAGGCTTTCGATTCGATCAAGCGACATGAGCTGCGCGAGGCTTCCGACCGTCCATGCGGCGCAGAATGGGGTTTGCTGCCGCGGATCGGCGGTTTCCGCGGAAGGTAACTCTCGCTGCTTGATGGGATCGGTCGCGTTTGGATTAAAGCGAGGGCGGAGCGTGATCGGCGAGAGGATCAGCTTCCCATTACAAAGTTGAGCGGCGCTTTCGACCGTGGAGGGCTGCGCTTCCAGAGTTTCCAGAAGACTTAGATCGTCGAATGTATGAACTTGCGGATTGATGGAATAACAAGCATGAGCTCGTCGCGGCGGTCGCTGGCGATTTAGCTCCGCGAAGTACGCGTTTGTTCCAGTCGCTAACCGAAAACCATTCTGCCCTAAGTGACGCTCGGCGAGATCCAACCATTGAGATGACGTGGATTTTTCGCCCTGATGAAAGATCAGGCAGATGTCAACGATCTCAGGTTTAATCGCCTCGCGAAAATCGAGAAGGTTTTGCTCGGCCGAGTTCGTGAGGAAGAGTGCACACTGCAAGCGACTCCCGATGGCGGCCGCGTCCTCTTGAGCTCGTTGAAGAAGAGTTTTCCAGTTGGAATCGGAAAAGCGGAGATCGACGCGCAGATGGTTCAAGCGGAGACGAGCCAGTCGCTCTCGATCAAACGAAGAGTGGGGAACAGTACTCGCGGGGGCGGACAAGCCGATCTTTGGGACTGATTTCGTCGTTGAACCAGCGGAGATGATGATCTTGGCAGCCGCTTCTTCGGGTGCAGAAATTGCTCCGTGTTCGACGACCAGGCCGAGAACGAAGCGCTGGCGGATCTGTTCGCCGGCGCTAAGCTGCACGGGAAAGGGAAGTTCAAGTGGAGTGCTGTACGTCTTGAAGGAAGCGTCGGTCCAATTTCGCTGGTCCTCCATTTCAAAGGCCTCGCCTTCCAACTCGATGTTCGCCTGAATTCGATCTGAGGGGGACCACGAGAGCGCCCGAATGTCTTTAAAAGGTTGATGCGGCGAAATGAACCGCGGAAACGATTGCTCTTTCCAGGCGCCGTCTGAATGGCGGACACGGCAAGGCTTCCCAGCGCACTCAATGATTGGGTGGAGCACGCAAAGCCCGATTCTATTCCGGAGGAAGGATTTCTTGGCCAGTCCATCGAAAGTAAACTCCAATACGCTGCCTCGTCCTTCGATCGTGCCTTTCCATGCGAAGGAGATTGGGTCCTCCTCGTGATGTGCGGTAAACTGCAAGAGGAATGAATCGGGGCCTTGCTCGACGCGCTCAATCTCCAAACGCGGCTCGACAGTATCCCAGTTCTTGTCGCGAACCGTGCCGTAGATGGCTCGAATTACCTCAACCCCTGATGTCTTGACGCGGCGCAAGAAGCCAGTGCTGGTCTGGAAAAAACAACTAAATTTGCGCGTCTGCAGGGGGATGATCTCGGAGGGGGGCTCGTCTGGCATGTTGGGAGGAACTTCGTTCTTCTACTCGTTAAAGCCGCTACGCAAAATCAGAAAATTATTTTTCCGAATCTACGTGTGTTGGAGGGGGCGCTTGGCACAAGCGCCTCTGCTATGGGTTCTGTCAAGTAGGCGGTTTGCAGAAGCGATCTTTTTTGATTAGAGGGTGTCTTTGTCGGACATGTTGATGGGCGTTGAGGTTTTCGGTTTTCCGAAACCGAGCGCCGGTGGTCGGAGTTCGGATCGTCTTTTTCTTTGTGGAGCGTTTCCTCTTCGTTCTTCCGGGAGAGCATTCATTTTCTCCCTCGGGCAATCTGCTATCCGCCGGCGCTTTCGGAAAATCGCACGCCAGCACTATGACGTATTCGGGTGTCGGAAGAGGAACGAGCACCCTCAATCTACAGAGCGGGCTCTTTAAGGCCCAGAGGCGCTAGCGAGGGTGCGCCGTTCCAAAGCCTGTAACTCACATTAGCAAAGCTTTCTCTTCTAGCCGCATAGAAGCTGTCTTTCCAGCCAGCCAACACTTACTTTCCGCACCAGGCCCAGGTCTTCGACCCGGACGCGACCAGTAGCAATTCGCCAGAGGTCGACGGCCAGACGGCGCGCGAGCGCCACGATGGCTTTCTTGCGGGCGGCGGCGCACGCTTTGGGATCCGCAAGCACTGCGGCCCACCGGCGTACCGCTCGGTAGCGCGGCTGAAAGCGGCTCATCCGCCAGGCCAGCTCGACCATTAAGCGGCGCAACCGCGGATTGCCATGCTTGGTGATCGAACCCAGGCGTCGGCGCTCTGCGCTGCTGCTCTCGCTCGGACAAAGTCCAAAGTAGTTGCCCACCTGCCGGGCATTGCGAAAACGCTGTGGGTCGATTAGCTCGCGCGCCAGCAGTTCGTGGGTGAGTTCGCCCTCCCCAAAGAGAAGCTCCTGGAGGGGGGCTCCCGCGCGCAGCTCCGCTTCGATCTCCTCGGCTTGCTCCTCGATGCGTTCGATCAGTTTCTTCCACCTCTCCAAAAGGGCGAGCATCCACTGCGGGGCTGCCTTCTTTATCCCCATCCAGCTCGTCCCCCTCCACCAACGCCCGCTCACCGCTATTCTCTGTTGCAATAACAGACTACCTCCCATGGCCTGCATCCGCCGCCGCTCGCGCCGCAATTGATCGCGCATCCGTCCCTGCCCCCGACGGGCCTCCTCCTCCCGCGAAGGAATCCGCACGATACTTAAGGCCTTGTCATGGCCACCGAGGTATTCGCTCAGCCGCCGACACATCCCCTCCGCGTCGTGTTTGTCATTGACCTGATGCTGGCCTTGTTCATCCCAATTCTGCGCAGCAATCACAGAGACCTCCACCCCCATCGCTTCCATCTGCCGCGCCGGCTCCTACCCAAAGCATCCCGCCTCCTAGCACACCACCACTCGCTCACCCAGCCGCCGCTGCTTCTCTAGCCAGCCAAAAAATCCCTCCGGACTAAACTTCTGCGTCGGCTGCGGAGCGCTCCGCTCGATCTGACGCACCACTCGGTAGCTCCTCAGGTCCATGTCGATCGCGATCTTGATCAGTGACGCCTTCTCTAATACCCTCTCAATGTTAGTTTGTTTATTCATAGACTTGTCGAGTGTGGCGTTCTACTCGCCCACTCGACAACCCATGACATCTACAAGCGGCGCGTCACTTTCTGGCTAAAGAGGGCTATGCGTTTGCTCCCCTCCCTCCCGCTTCGCTTCGTATCGCGGGATGGCTGGCAATTAGCCGAAGCGAGTTCTCGAGAAGGGTCTTTCCTGGCTCGGTGCGATGCCATGTTGAGGCCCCGGAGGGGTGTGGGAGCGGAATGAAGTCCTGCGTCCCTCCGTTAAACTCGAGCTTCCAGCATTTGCCGACCACATCGGCCAGCGAGTCAAACGGCAAGAACTGCGAGATCGCCAAACGTCCCACCGGGAGCACCAATTCGGGTCGAAGAAGTTCGAATTCGCGCCGCAGCCAGGACGAGCATTCCTGGATTTCGAGCTCACTCGGAACGCGGTCGCCGCCCCGAGGACCCTTTCCAGGGAAGCAGCGGCATACCGCGGCAAAGTAGATCCGACTACGCACGGTTTCTTCATCCCAATCGAGGGCAGACTGAAGCCAGCGAAAGAGCGTCTTACC
>DATLIT010000322.1:0-3973 GCA_035539295.1 Terrimicrobiaceae bacterium
CTCCCCTGGGCAGAGCCAAAATCATGACATCTTTGCGGTGCGCGTAGGCACCGAGCAGCTCCGCGAGCGCTCGTCCCCCTTCCATCCGATCTTGGAAAAGCCTGCTCATTACTTTCATCGACTGCACCGGTTTGAGGGCGCAGATGC
Source organism: Terrimicrobiaceae bacterium (assembly GCA_035539295.1). GTDB lineage: Bacteria > Verrucomicrobiota > Verrucomicrobiia > Chthoniobacterales > Terrimicrobiaceae > DASTFP01. The sequence continues at coordinate 148 of DATLIT010000322.1, forward strand.
GACCTCTTGTCTTCAAGGTGATCGCGTGAGGACGCTCATCTGGATTTCCTAACCTCAGCCGCACGAACGAAAAGCGCCTTTCATCAGATTGCCTTTTTAAGTTGCATTTTCAGACGAATATGCCCAAATCCAGCCGAGCTCCTTAACCGTGGATCATTTGTTTTTATTGCGGCTCATGCTGGCCGTGGCCCTGCTGGGGGCGTTCGAACTCCGATTGAAAGCCGCACCCATCGATTCCTCCCTCGGAGTCGTGGTCAGCGTCGCCGAGCAACGACTCGCTCTGGTAGAGGACGGCGTCATCGTAAAGAAATTCCCTATATCCACTTCTAAATTCGGTCTCGGAGACGGACCGAACAGCTATAAAACGCCGCTTGGCCGGCTCCGCGTATGCGTGAAACTGGGCGGCGATCTTCCTGTAGGAGCGGTCCTCAAGCGAAGAAACTTCAGTGGCGAAGTCATCCCTAAGAATGCTCGAGGTCGCGATCCCATCGTCACCCGCATACTTTGGCTGGAAGGCATCGAACCAGGCAACAAGAACGCTCGAACCCGCTGCATCTACATCCACGGCACTCCTCAGGAGCGGACGATCGGGACAGCAAGCAGTTTTGGGTGTGTGCGGATGCGATCCGATGATGTTATCGAAGTCTTCAATGCCGTCCCCATCGGAGCGACCGTGACTATTATCGAAGGCAAGTTTCCCCGGATCCGGAATTCGGCGCCATTTAAATTCCTGGTCTTCGGGCACGCGAGCCGGGTTCAAGAAAGGTCTTGAGCGTGAGATGCGGGAAGGTCTCGCACGACGCCACAGCTCTCCGGCAAAGCTATTCTTCACCGTCGTAATACTCCAAGGGCTCGCTTCGAATCAGGCGACGCTCTGGTGAGCGCACGCTCCACTTCTGACTGTCCGGATAGAACGTAGATTCGCCGATCGGGTTGTCAGCCACAACGCAGATGACTAGATCACTCTCGCTGTCGTTTATGAGTTGATGCGGCTCGCCCGGTTTGAAGAGAAACGCGTCGCCGGCTTCAATGAGAGTCTTACCCCCTGCATGGCGCACTTGGCCGCGCCCTGAAATGACCTGGTAAAACTCCCATTGGGCGCTGTGAGAATGATACGGATACGGCACCTGGCCGGCAGAGATTCGCAAGATCTCCACATCGAACGGGTGGCGTTCACTTAGATCCAGGGACTGCGGATTTCGCCCCAACGCCTCAGAAATACTCCGGCTGGAGCCGGTAAACTTTCCTCTAGGCGAAGACCATGTCTCTTCCGATAACTCTTTTATGTTTACCTTGCGCACAATTCAGATCTTTCTGTCAGAATACCCGCTTCCGCAACCCGGAGCTTGCAGCGAAGGTGATCGAACGCATTTTGGTATCGAATCGCGGCGATGACCGCTCATGCGTCGCCGAGGGCAAAGAGTCGCTCCCGCGTCGCCCAGAGCCCGGCAGATGGTGTTCCGATGAAAAAGATCTCCTCGCCATCTGGCAAAGTATTGACACCTTCATGCATCCTTGCGGGCGAGTATCGATTCAGAACCTCATCAAGATCAGCAAACTGATAGTGGACGCCCTCAATCTCTGACCTCGTAAGTCCGCCCGGAGCGTAGGTGATCGTGAATCGTCCCTCCGACGATCCGTGGATAAGATGCGCGGCGCCGTGAGCCAGGTCCTGCAAATCGAGGTTCTGGCGATAGAGCTGTAACACGCGCTCCGTTCCGCAGTAGCCGTATTTTCGGATGAGGGCGTCTACTTCAGTTTGCTCGCCAAAGCGCTCGACTCCCGGCGCAATCACCAGGAGTTCGCCGCCATCAGCCATGGCCATGCGGGTGCGGTAAATGGCTTTGTTGGCAACCCAAGTCGTCCGAAACTCGTCTTTCTGCATCACAGCGACGACCTTCCTCACCGGAGCTTCCAGAGCAGCGACATTTTGGAAACGACTTCTGCGCGCAGCCATCAGATACGTCTCGAGATCATCGCCCACATAGACCCCCGAGTGGACTAGTCGACCCTCCTCGTCACGATGCATGACCACTTGCATGAAAACGTCCGGCAATCGATCCAGAAACTGCTCCTCGGCCCAATTGAAGCATGCGCGCAAGGGCGTGAGCAATTTACCCAGATTGTTTTCGATGCCACAGACCGCCGCCGCCATGTGAGAGGCACAGATAGATTCTTTGCCGCCCAGGCCGATGAAGTAGTTCTTGTTGTGATTGGCAAAACCAAGAACCTCATGCGGCACGACGTGACCGACGTTGATGATCAGGTCCCATTGCTCGTCCATCAGGAACGTATTCAGATCTATGGGAATCGCCCAGTCGGCTTTCCCACTCGTGAGTTCGGCAACCTTGTCGGCAGGTATCATCCCGACGCGCGTCACGCCGTGACGCCAATCGTGAGCATGAATACGCTCCTCCGGAATACTGCCAAACATCCAGCGATTCTCCGCCTCGGTGTGAGGCGCGTGTTGACCCAACGTCGGTATGACGTGAACGTCACAAGTTCCCGCCAGGAGCCGGTAGAGAGTTTCCGTAATCCGTCCGGAACCACTGTGTGCGCGGGTCAGATCCGGAGGAAGCAGCAGGACTCGCCTGAAAGTGCGGCCCAGGCGCGCTCGCGCCTCCTCCAACAGCCGGGCGCAGAGCGACTCGATCTCCTTCCGGGAAATCAGCTCGGCTTCGCAATGGAACCAAGGCATAGCTAAGAACAGAGGTGTGCCAATTCTCGGCGAGCCCGTTTGTGCTCGAGGCAGCTAAGGCTTAGTCGTACTTGGATATTTTGGCTTGAGCAGGCCAGCGACCTGTCGCGTTTCTGAGCAGTGCGACATTGGAACTCGATCGGGAGGTTCTTAGTAGCCTCTTTATATCAACAAACTTCGGCGTCCTCTGTGTCTCCAAGCCCGTATTTTCCGCCCCAGGAAGATCATAGGCAAATGCTCATTGATTCGCGGAAAGCTGCTACGCTTGCGCCTGCTCTCTAAAGAGCTCGGCAAGCTTGGCAGCGATTTCCACCAACGCAGGGAAGGGAAATTTGATCATGCCAAGTCGCGCGGCGGCATGCTCGGCATATGCGCGGTTCGGCGTGGCCTGATTCCAAACGGCGCAGAATTGATACGCAGCCAGGGCGTCAATCGTTGCCAGATAGGGACCATCTTGACCGACCTTGAGAAGAATTCGACTCAGGATCAAATCGCCGTTAACATCGACGTTTGCCACCACTGAGGGATGCCACTCCCGCGCGTTCGTCAGCGAATAGTGCGTGTCGAATCGCAGAGTCACCGGACCGGCAGCTGGCGCGGTGATCTGATAGTTCCCTTGTTCGTCCGTGTATTCGCGCTGCAGCTCGACAGCCGGATCGCTGTCGCGATATACGGTGACTCGAATCATGTTGATCGGCTTCCCGTCGTATCCCTTAACCTGTCCGCTAATAGAAACATTCTCAGGCATAACTTTGCAGTTATAAGCCCTTTTTAGCCATTTCTGCACTTAAATAAGGCGGCTTTCCCGATCGTCGTCCGGTACTTGCCCATTTCAGAAGCGGCAATGACGCCTCATGTATGTCTGTAGATGTAATGTGCCAGCGGTCGAAGGCTCCGTTATCTGGTTTCCAGCCTTTGCAGCGCCAGCAGGAGATACCCGACAGCTCTACGGCGACGCGCTCAGCCTGGCAATCGGTGTATCGCTCGATCATGCCGCCGTGCGGAGCGATTACGACGATTGCCCGTCATATCAACTGCGAACAGACCTGCTCTGAGTCAATGAAGTTTTGCACCTTGAGGAGCATCACGTTGGATTCGGGTCTGACCTCCGCCTGCCGCCGATTAATC
>DATLIT010000323.1:0-13193 GCA_035539295.1 Terrimicrobiaceae bacterium
ATAGCCGTGGCAATTCGGACACGTTGCTACGCGGCGTGCGACGATTGACTCGCAGCCTTCGCATACCTTAAAATCCCCAGGCGCGGCGATTATCTTCTGCGCCCTGGCTGCGCGCTCGGCAAGGTGGCCATCAGACATGCCATCATTAATACCCTATTGCTGACCGGCGCTCAATGTCTTCGGTAAAGTCGGTAACATTTCCCGTGGAGGATTGGCCATTAGGCAGAAAGCGTCGATGTGAAGCAGATTTCCAAGAAAGTCCGCCTCCGCAAGAAACCCGTGAAGTTTAGCCGATTTCTGGCAAATTCCTGCCGTGGATTTGCTTTCGCTGACAAGGGATCAACTTGCGGCCGAGCTTGAGCGACTCGACCACCCGCGCTATCGGGCCGCCCAGCTCTGCGCGTGGATTTATGAGCGCCGGGCGAAGCGCTTTGAGGAAATGACCAACCTGCCACCAGCATTGCGCGCGCAGCTCGCAGCAAGTCACGCGCTGCGGCCGTTGACGAAAATCAGGGAAACTGGCTCGATGGACACGACGCGAAAGTTTCTCTTTCAGCTGCAGGATGAACAGCTGATTGAAACCGTGCTCATCCCCGCATCGCCTGCCCTTTACGGAGAGCCGTCGGACCGGCGGACGGTCTGTATCTCAAGCCAGGTCGGATGCGCGTATGGCTGCAAGTTCTGCGCGAGCGGACTTGACGGGGTGAAGCGCAACCTGACAGCCGGCGAAATCGTGGCGCAGTTTCTTGCCGTAGAGGAGCTCTCCGGAGAGAAGATCAACAACATTGTCTTCATGGGAATGGGCGAGCCCTTCGCCAATTACAGAAACCTCATGCAAGCGATAGGAATTCTCAATGCTCCTTGGGGCTTGGCGGTAGGCGCCAGGAATATGACGGTGTCAACAAGCGGGCTCGTTCCGCGCATCATCCAATTTGCCGATCAACCGGTGCAGATCCGGCTGGCCATTTCGCTCCACGCTGCAACTGATGAGGTCCGCAGCAAAATCATGCCGGTCAACCGAAGGTATCCGCTGCGCGAGCTAATGGATGCTTGCCAATATTACTGCTCGCGTAAGAGTCAGCCCCTCACTTTGGAATATATCCTCATTCGAGGCCTCAATGATTCTGAGGAGCAGGCACACCGACTTGTCGACCATGCCCGACGCCTGCGGGCCAAAGTTAATCTCATTCCATACAATCAAGTCAAAGGTCTCGATTGGAAGCGTCCGAGCGTGGCGGTGCAGGAAGCCTTTCTGGACGTGTTGAAGAGCGATGGCGTGGCGGCGACACTTCGACGCGAAAAAGGCCACGACATTGCGGCAGCGTGCGGCCAGCTGCGCCTCCAAAATCTGGATCATTTCGCGTCAACAGCGCCCCACGCCGATTTTCTACCCCAAAATTAATGCCTGAAAATCACGTTGCGTCCGAAACTGCGGTGCAGTAAGGGTTTTTGCGATGGCTGACGACGATTTCGAGACGCCGGAGGTTTGGGATGAGTATCAGTGGGAGCGGTTCCTCCAGCAGCAGGACCGCAACACCGAAAAATACTTCGGTCTTCTCGAAAAATATCTGGATCATCCTGACCGCGATAACATCATCGCCAAGGAGATGGGTTGGGAGTCCTTCGACGAAGAGCGCGATGCCGAATGGGATGAAGTCGCCGAGAGCCTCTGCGAAGAAGAGATGAGTCTTTCGCAACAAGAAACCGAATGCCAAGAGGGCGATTTTGAAGAGTTCGCCAGATCCCCCATCTACCAGGACACTCTCAAGCTGCACACATGGATCAATTCCTGGTTGGATCGCGAGCAGTCGCTTAAGGACCATCCCGAGGCCATCCGGCTGGCAACGCGATCGGCCGTTTGTGGGGCCAAGCTGGCCGCCGCCCTCTGCGGCGACGATTGCACTGAACTTGGCATGACCATCGCGTATCTGAAGCGAGGCCTGAAAGCTGCAAATGATGCCTTGGACGCTGCGGCTCGTCTCGCGGAGGAAAAGAAAATGGCGGTGCGCCAGCGAGTCACCTTGAACAAGCTGCTGTTTCGGGTCCGGGACCGTATTGTTGACCTGATGAGCGAATATCGGGCCGAATGGCGGAAACGTTACGGCAACTCCTGACGGCCAAATACCTCGCCCTGTCATGCATCCAGGCGAATGGGTGCCCATAGCTACAGCGCCTCACCGTTGGCGGCAGAGGCTTACTGCCACTACGACTTACAAGCTCCTGCGCAATCTGCATGAAGAGCTTTGACGAGACGGAATGGGCCAGGACGAAATCTGCGCTCCGAGAGCACTTGAGTTCGCCGCGACTGCACGATGGCGATTTGGTGAACAGCCGCGTTGTTGAGGAAATCAATCAACAACCACAGCGCGCCAGACCGGAGACGGTGTCTCTACGATGGCTCGCCTGGTCGGGTGCGTGTTCGCTCCTCGTTGCCGCAGGATTGACTGCGCTGGTTCTGTCGGAACACGTCGGGTGGCGCAGCGACACCGACTTCAGTTCCCAGGTTATCTCGGCCCGTGCCGAACTCCCAAACCTTTCAGTCTCTGAGTTCCAAGCCCCGGACCAACGCGGGGTCGTCCTTTGGGTTGAGGGAGCCAACTATATTCCGGCTGAGGTCAGCGTGAAATGAGGCAGCGCCTTGCAGCAGCTGTGCTGCTCTTCACCGTAGCGCCGCCAGGGGCGCATGCCGCAGGCGATCGCATTTGGGGCGCGCTCGTTCTCGCGACAATCGAAAACTCGGCCACTCCGGTGCCGGAGTCGCTCAAGGAACTCGCTCCCCCCATCAAGAAGATATTCGGCTACAACAGCCTCTACGTACTGGGCGAGAAAAAGCGCGACCTCTTCCTTGGTAGTGAGAGATGGCTAATTCCCACGAAGGAATTTTTTTTTAGGGTGCGCTGCCTTTCGCAGGAGTTGACGTCCTATCTTTTGCGAATCGAACTTTATCGCGAGAAGAATCTTCTCGTCACCACGGAGGCGAAACTCGCAAAAGACGCACCGCTTTACATCCGCGGTCCTCAGTGGGGCCGGGGGCTATTAATCTTCGTACTCGAAGTGAGATAGGGAATTCTGTGGCAACCCAACCCGGAGGTCCCGACGGATTGACTTACCTGCGCCCCATTCCCGATCGGTGGGAAGGTGGGTTAAGGCGTCTCAAAGGCGGGGACAACGTGCTGCGCTGTCGTGTTGCCCTGGGCGGCCTTGCCGCGGGCTTGGGCGCTTGGCTGGTATTTGCTGCAGAGAAGCCATGGAGATTTGACATGACGCAGGCTGCGAGTTGGAACCTCAGCAAAATCGTCGGCTTTTATTCATTTTGGGCTTGCGCACTTAATCTGGGACTTCTGGGACTCTTGATCTGGACGGCTCCGTGGTGGGCTGCTGGCGACATTCGCAGACACTCGGAGACCACGCCAAGGCGGTCCCTCTCCGCCATTTTCTGGATTGGAGTGATCGGCGCGATGATTTTTGTTGGCGCGCTGGCTTCACGGCGCCTCGATTTCGGCCTCGCACACGATGAAGATCTAAGTGCGAGGCGCGCGATCGTCGGCGAATACATTGTCGCAGAGGACGGCAGCGTTCTCCCGCCAGAGCTGAAATGGCGCAACACGTTCTTCGATTATCGCAAGCCGACGAATCACGTTTTCTACAGCATTTTAGCGAGAAGTGCATGGACAGCGCGGGGGTTCTTTGCATCCGCTGGAGACTGGCACATCCGCGAATGGGTGATCCGCCTGCCGGCTTGGCTGGCGGGTATCGGGGCCGTGCTCGTCCTCGCTCTCCTTGTCGCGAAGATCGGCGGAGAATGGGCGGCTGTGACGTCTGCCTGGTTGCTCGCTTTGCATCCTTGGTTTCTGCGCTACTCTTCTGAGGCGCGTGGCTATTCGCTCTTGTTGCTCTTAGTCCCCGGCACGCTTCTCTGCTGGTTAAGGGCCACTCGAGAGAATCGCTGGCGATGGTGGCTAGCGTTTGGAGGCTGCCAGTTTCTGATTGTCTGGGTTTTCCCGGCAGCGATCTACATCCTTGTCGTTCTTAACAGCCTCACTGCCTGGTGGCTTATCAGGGAGGGGATCCGACAGGCCGAAGACACAAGATTTCGCCGTTGGCTGGCGGCGAATGTGATGGCGGCAATGGCGGCAACACAAGCGATGTTGCCGCTACTTCCACAGGCTCTCAACTACTTGAAAACTGCTCCCGAAGCTCGACAACCCCTGAGCCAAAGCTGGCTTGTCGAGCTATCTTCAAACCTCCTTGTCGGGGCGGGTTGGAACAAGAGCGGCTCGCTTAATTCGCCCTACGTCGAGCTTGCGCCGCAGTTTAACGCTCATCCGATCCTCTTTGCTTGCCTCCTGGCGGTGCTTGCCGTCGCCATGACAACCGGAATTGTTCGTGCAACTCGCTGGTGGTGGCCGCAGGGCATAATTGTTGTCCTCACACTTCTCGTTCCGGCTGCCACCGCGGCAGCGGTGGCAAAAGCTTCGAATCAATGGCTGTTTGAATGGTATTTGATCTATCTGCTGCCGGGATTGATCGCACTCGTCGCCATTGGCATCGGCGGTAGTGGCGAGCCATCGCTAAGGCTTCCGTGGCGAATCATCGCCGCGTCCGGACTTCTTCTCATGTATGCAGGTTTTTCCGAACCGATTCGCAGACCGATCTGCAACCGGCCCCTCGATCCAATCAAGGAGGTCGCCAGGTCGATGAGAGGGACGCTGAAGCCGACGGCAGAATCAGGACGCGAACGCCTGACGGCAAGTTTCCCAAACTACTTGTCGTATTATGATCCTCACGTTCAGCGCCTAAAGACTGCGGCGGATCTTCGTAACGCAATGCAACGCGCCGATAGTGAGCGCAAGGCTCTCTATGTCACTGCCTATCATCCGTGGGGAGTCGTCTTTGGTTGTCCAGATCTTTGGAGGTTGTTCTACGAGTCAGGACTTTTCGTCGACTTCGTCGTCCATCATGGAATGGAGAACGTGGAAGACCGCGTCGTCGCACGCTACCAGCCCGGAGCGCTCGCCGAATTAACATCGAGGAATTCCTCCGCGGAGAGCACCCGATCCCCAATCCCCTACAGCCTCCGACCGCCTACGTGAAAAAGGCCTCGAAGTCACCAGACAACCCTTAGCAGATCGAATGGTGCGGTAGGTGCTCAGGGGCTCGACCAGAACAATGCAAGGAGCTTGTCTTTCGCTCGAACCGTGCGGAGAGCACTAAATGACTCTCGACCCGATCCAAAAGGCGTCCCGGGAGCAGTTCGAACGTCATAGCGCGAACTACGGGAAATCTCATATCCTGGCCAACACGGCAGACGTTGCCTCGGCGCTGGCAGATGTTCATGTTTTGCCAGGTTCCCGCGCACTTGACGTCGCAACCGGCGGCGGGCACACGGCCATCTTCCTGGCGACTCGAGGATTCGCAGTCACGGCATCCGACATTTCGCAGGCTATGCTCGACAGCGCCAAGAGCCTCGCAGCCGAACGCGGTCTCTCGATTGACACACGCCTCCACGAAGCGGAAAATTTTCCCTACTCTGCTGGCTCCTACGATCTGGTGACCTGCCGGGTCGCCGCACATCATTTCAGTAGCCGCGAGGCCTTCCTGGGGGAAGTCGCCCGGGTCCTCAAACCGGCTGGCTATTTCCTCCTCATCGACGGCAGCATTCCGGACGATGAGCCGATCGCGGAGGAGTGGATTCACGAGCTGGAGAAATTGCGCGATCCAAGTCACGGTCGGTTCCTGTCGCCAGGTCGCTGGAAGGAGCTTTGCGACCGCTATCAATTGCAGGTCGTGCGTTGCGAAACCACGCCCTTCAAACAGCCCGACCTGAACTGGTACTTCGACACCGCGGGAACCCCGGCGGAAAACAGGAAAAGAGTCCTCGAGCTGATTCACACGGCCCCTGAGTCCGCGCGAAGAGTCTTTCGCATCGGTGAAGAGGACGGCAAAATCATCTGGTGGTGGACCCGCCTGAGTTTGCTGGCTCAAAAGTGACCTCGGCGAATCTCCGGCCGTAAGACAAACCAGCGGGCGCGACTGACCGGCAGCCGAACAGGCGGCGCTGCACAGGTTCGAACGTCCGCGAGCCTTGCGCGGAGGCACCGCCGGCGCTTAAATTTGTCGATTCACGTTCGCGCTCTGGTCATGAACTCCGACAATCATTCCGTCATACGCATCAAGGGCGCGCGACAACATAATCTGGATAACCTGGACGTGGAAATCCCACGCAACCGCCTGGTGGTTATTACCGGGTTAAGTGGATCTGGCAAGTCGTCGCTGGCGTTTGACACGCTTTATGCCGAGGGGCAGCGAAAGTACGTGGAAAGTCTTTCGGCCTACGCGCGCCAGTTTCTCGACCAGATGCAGAAGCCTGAGGTTGACTACATTGAAGGGCTTTCGCCGGCTATCGCCATCGAACAGCGAACTTCGGCCGCGAACCCTCGCTCGACCATCGCAACTACCACCGAAATTTACGATTATTTGCGGCTGCTTTTTGCGGCGATCGGGAGACCGCATGACCCGGTTACGGGAGAGCCGGTGGTGCGCCAAACGCCTCAACAGATCGCCGACGCGATCTTATCCTCGCCGGAGGGAACGAAGACCATGCTGCTGGCACCGCTCGTCACTAACCAACCCGGAGAATTTCGCGATGTAATCGAAAAAGCGCGACGGGAAGGGTTTGTTCGCTTGCGAATCGATGGTGAAATTACCGAGCTGGGCCCCGTGAGTCCGCCCAAGCTTTCCAAAGCGGAGCCGCATACCATCGAAGCGGTCGTCGACCGGCTCTCTATACGTGAGGAAATTCGCCAGCGATTGGCGGATTCCATCGAAACTTCCCTTCGGTGGGGAGGGGGCATGCTCACCGTGATCCGCATGGAGCCAGACGTCGAGGAATGGACCGAACAGAAGTTCTCCACGGACTACTGCAACCCCTCGACAGGCTTCACCATGCCGAAGCTTACGCCGAAGCATTTCTCCTTTAACAGTCACCTCGGTGCCTGTCCGGCCTGTCATGGAATTGGAACCGAGCTGTTCTTTGACGCCGACCTGATGGTGGACAAATCGAAAACTCTGGAGCAAGGGGCCATCAAGCCGTGGCGGGTCGGCCACAAGCGAATGAAGCAATACTACGGCGCCATCCTCAACGGGCTCCTCGCTGACTCTCCGGTGGCGACGGATGTGCCGTTTAAGGATCTGCCTTCGCACTTTAAGTCGCTGCTGTTTTTTGGGAGTGGCGATCGTGCGATCGCCCTCCAAGTGACAGCTGACCGGAAAATTTCCAAGCCCTTTGAAGGCCTCGTCGCCCAAATGCAGCGACTGTTCGAGACCAGTGAAAGCGAGTTCACCAAGAAACGGCTGCGCGCATTTCAAGCACGCCGAGTGTGCGGTGTGTGTCGGGGCGCCAGATTGCGGCCAGAGATTCTCGCCGTGACCATCTCGGATGAGGATGACCGTCAGTATAATATTAACCAATTCTGCAGTTTCCCGATTTCCGAAGCCGGCAAACTGCTCGCACGGATCGAGCTCAGCAACGCCGAGGAGGAGATTGTCAGGGATGTGTTGCGAGAGATTCGCCAAAGATTGAAATTCTTGAACGAAGTTGGTCTCGGATATCTTCAACTAAACCGCGAGAGCGGCACACTAAGTGGTGGCGAAGCCCAGCGGATCCGCTTGGCGACTCAGATCGGGTCGGGTCTTGCCGGAGTTCTTTATGTGCTGGACGAGCCGAGCATTGGTCTTCATCAACGCGACAATGACCGGCTCATCGCGACACTGCGCGCCTTACGGGACCTTGGAAATTCGGTCATCGTAGTTGAGCACGACGAGGATACGATCCGGGCGGCCGATCACATTCTCGATCTCGGTCCCGGCGCCGGTCCGAGGGGAGGCCGAATCGTCGCACAGGGATCGCTTGAGGAGATTTTACGGAGCGAGGATTCACTGACTGCGCAGTATTTAAAGAAGACGCTGAAGATTTCTGTTCCGCGCCATCGTGTTCCCCCGCGCCAAGACCGCGGGCTTGCCGGGGCAATCGGAGATGGCTGGTTGACTGTCTTTGGAGCCAGGGAGAACAATCTCAAGAATATTACAGCGGCAATCCCCGTGGGTTGCTTGACCTGCGTTACTGGCGTTTCCGGAAGTGGAAAATCCACTTTGGTCAACGATATCCTGAGGGCCGCGCTCGCTCAAAGTCTCAACGGGGCCAAAGACCGTCCGGGCGCCTTTGATGAAATCGTCGGGATCGAGCAGTTCGACAAGGTCGTCGTCATCGACCAGACGCCGGTGGGTCGCACGCCGAGGTCTAATCCTGCGACGTACTCCGGAGCGCTCGGCCCAATCCGAGACCTCTTCAGCGAGCTACCCGCAGCACGTGTGCGCGGCTACGATGCTAGCCGCTTTTCCTTCAACGCGAAAGGCGGCCGTTGCGAGCACTGCCAGGGCGATGGATTTATAAAGATCGAGATGCACTTCCTTGCTGACGTTTACGTTGAGTGTGAGGTTTGCCGAGGCCGTCGCTACAATCGCGAGACTCTCGAGATCACCTACAAAGGAAAGAACATCGCCGATGTCCTCGAGATGACTGTTGACGAGTCCGCCCGCTTCTTTCGGAGCATTCCTGCGCTCGCCGCCAAACTTGAGACGCTGCAGGATGTGGGACTTGGCTATTTGCGGCTTGGCCAGTCCGCCACGACTCTATCGGGTGGAGAAGCTCAGAGGCTAAAACTGGCCTCCGAGCTGGCTCGACGGGCCACGGGTCGCACCGTCTATCTGCTTGACGAACCGACGACCGGATTGCACTTCGCGGACATCCACAAACTACTCGAAGTGCTCATTAAGTTGCGTGACGCGCATAACACCCTTGTCGTCATCGAGCACAATCTTGAAGTCATCAAGTGTGCAGATTGGATAATCGACCTGGGCCCTGAAGGCGGAGAAGACGGAGGACGGGTAGTTTGCGATGGACCGCCAGAGCACATCGCCCAGGAGCCTGCGAGCTATACTGGTCGTTATCTTTCACGTGCCCTTCGAGTATGAGAGTCACTACACCCTTCCTCCTACTTGCCGTGACGTCGGGCCTTGCGGTCGATCCGCGCATCGATGAAGCGCGGCACGCCCTGGAAGACGGTCTGCCGCAGGTGGCTATCTACAACCTAAGCCACGCTTCAGGAAAAGACTTCCCCCGCGCAGAGCAGGCGACTGCGGAACTGCTTTTGGCAAGAGCTCTCTTTGCGGCTGGCCGATTTGAGGAGAGCGCTGCTCTTCTCAAGAAGACAGGAGCGGCCGACGCAGACGCGCGGTTTTGGCTGGCCGAGGCGAATGCTGCGCTTAACAAGCCGACGGAAGCATTGCCACTCTACGAGAGCCTCACCCGGGACGACCGCTACGCGGCAAAAGCCTCCGTTGGCGCGGCGCGAATGCTTTCAGCTTTGGGTCGAAGGTCCGAGGCCGCCAAAGTCCTCTCTAAGCTTGTCAAAAGCAACCCAGCGGCGTCAGGGAATGCAGCGCTGGAGCTCGCGCAAATTCACCTCGATGTGAAAGATCACGCCGGTGCCCTGAGCGCCCTCTCTTTCGCCGAAGGGCTCTCGCCCGAACAGCAGCAACAGGCGACTTTCCTCGCCGCGCGTGCCCTGCTCACCGCAGGTCAAGTCGCCGAGGCCGAGCAGAAACTAAAAGAAATTAAGGACCCCCCAGCACGCCTGGCAGCGCTGCTGGCTGTAACCTTGGCTGAATGTCGCCTTCAGCAGGAGGATGCCGCCGACGCGGAGAGAATCATGGAGGGATTTATTGCAGAAAATTCTCGTCTTCCGGGACTTCCCGAAGCATTTGAGGCACTGGACCGCATCTATGCGCATGGAGGAGCTGCTTCCAGCGCCGAGCTTCGGAGATGGGCAGGCGACTCGCGAAATCCGCAGCGCGCCGCTCTCGCTTTGTTCTATCTCGCCCGAAATGAAGCACGTGCGAGCAAGAGTGAGAAGAGTCGCCAGCTCTTTAGTGAATTCCTCGGGCAATATCCGGGCCACTTTCTTGTCAACGAGGCGCGCGCGGAGCTTTCCGCTTCTCAGATCGGCGTGAATCAGCCGCAGGCCGCACTTGAGACCGCAAAGGAAGGAGCGGGCTTTCGCAACAGCTTTGTCCGCGCTCAGGCAGAGGCTGCTCTCGGCGAGTTTAAGCAAGCTGCAGATTCTTTTCTGCAGGCCGCCGGTGCTCCCGAGCTGGAAATGGCAGCGCTTGAGAATGCGGCTGTCTGCGCACTGCTGTCTGGCGCGTCAGAGGGCGAGAATCCAGCCATGCGGCGACTGACCGCGCGTCCGGATTTTCAGCCCATCGTTGAAAGGATTCGCTTTCTGGAGGCGATGCGGCAGGCCTCCAGTCGATCCGCGACCTCAGCAGACCTTCTCCAAAAGATCGCAGAGAGCAATTCGTCATACGCGCAACGCGCCGGTTTGGCGCTTGCTGAATTGGCCGATCTTCAGCTGAACTCGGATGAAGCCCGGGCGACATTGCGGCGCATCTCGAGCGACGATCCCGCTACCAAGGAGCGGACCGAGTATCTGGCAATCTTTGTCGCTGATGATGGCGATCGTGAAAGCGAGGCAGAGATCATCAAACTTGCCGAGAACTTCATAAACACCTACCCAAGCTCCCGCTTCGAACCGCAGGTCCGAATGAAATGGGGTGAAATTCTCTACCGACGGGGCGACTACCTCAACGCGCGCGTCCAATTCAATGCGCTCGCCGAGAGATTTCCGGATTCTCCGCTCGCTGAGAAGGCGATTTTCCTTTCTGGGCAGGCGATGGCCCGGTCACTCAATCCGTCCGAAATGGAGGAGGCTATTGAAGTATTCGAGCAGGTGGTCAAGTCAGGCGGCCCGCTGGCTCTCAAGGCACGGCTCGCGCAAGCGAGTCTTCTGAATGCTCTTAAACGACCAAAGGAAGCTCTTGGCGTTCTTGACAAGATTTTGGACTCCAATCCCGACCCGAATCTTCGCTATGCAGTGATCGTGGAGAAGGGCGATACACTTTTCGCCCAGGGCACCCAGGATTCTGGAAATTACAAGAACGCCATTTCCGCCTGGCGGCAAATTTCCAGCGATCCGAATGCGCCAAAGATTTGGAGTCATCAGGCGCTGGCAAAAATGGGCGCCGCTTACGAAAAGCTCGGAAATTTCGATGCCGCCCTCAATTGCTACTATGGCGTGTTTTCCGAAGGCCAGAAAGGGGGCCCGGAGTTCTTTTGGTTTTACAGAGCAGGGTTCGACGCGGGACGCCTCCTCGAGTCACAACGGCTTTGGAAGGAGGCGATCGCCGTATATGAGAAGATCGGCAGCGTGGATGGTCCGCGGGCAGAGGAAGCTCGGGAGCGAGTCAATCGATTGCGGTTGGAGAATTTTATTTGGGACAGCTAGTTCTCGACCATGCTGCGAAGAAAAGAACTCAGGCTATTCATCCCCGGTCCGGTCGAGGTGTCCGAGAAGACCCTCAAGGCGATGTGTCAACCAATGATTGGCCATCGCGGAAGCGATTTCAAAGAACTCTATCGCGAACTCCAGCCGGGACTGAAGACCCTTTTTGGAACAGAGAGACCGGTTTTCCTCTCCACGTCCTCAGCGTGGGGCGTAATGGAAGGTGCGATTCGCAACCTTGTTGGTCACAAGGTTCTGAATTGCATGTGCGGTGCGTTTTCGGACAAATGGTTCGATGTCAGCAAGCGCTGCGGCAAGGCGGCCGCAGCTCTCCAAGTCAACTGGGGCGACCCGATCCTGCCGGAGATGATCGAGGAAAAGCTCTCCGCTGGAGGTTTCGACGCGCTCACGCTCATTCACAACGAAACATCCTGCGGTGTCCGCAACCCGCTAGGGCCGATCGCCGAAGTCATGCGCAGATTTCCCGATGTGATGTTCATTGTCGATGCGGTCTCCTCGCTCTCAGCAGAACCTATCCCCATGGACAATCTTGGGATCGATGTGCTGCTGACCGGAAGCCAAAAGGCACTCGCTCTTCCGCCAGGGCTGGCACTTTTCGCAATATCCGGGCGTGCATTGGAGCGCGCGAAGACAACCACGGAGCGTGGGTACTATTTCGATTTCATCGAGTTTGCCAGGAACGCTGAGCAGGACATGACGCCAAGCACTCCGGTAATTCCTTTGCTCTACGCGCTTCGGTCCAAGCTCGCAGATATTGCCGAAGAAGGCCTAGAAGCCCGCCACGAAAGACATCGCCGACTAAACGCGATGGTCCATCGGTGGGTCCAGGAACGCGGGTTTGGGTTCTTCGCGGCCGACGGTTACCGTTCGCTCACTCTCACCTGCGTCAAGAACAACCGGCGGGTAGATGTCGGCGCATGGATCGCCCGCTTGCGCGAGCGACATCAAATGGCTATCGATGGCGGATACGGCAAGATCAAGGGAGAGACCTTTCGGATTTCCAATATGGGAGATGAGACGGAAGCGTCGATGGGCACGCTCCTCGAAGCGCTCGACGACAGCCTGGAACAATGATTGTTTGTTGCATGGAGCTCGCAAACCTTTTCTATTATGTTGGACCGTAGCTCCTGTGCGGAGCGTGGCGTTGGAAAGGTCCTGAATCGATGATAGAGGCATCTCCTATCCCATGAGTCTTAGCGAGCCTAGTCGCCATGCTGCTTCGATCATGAATCCGATCGAAGGTCGACTGGGTTACAAATTTCGCAACGGGTTGCTTCTTGCAGAAGCCATGACGCACCCTAGCATCTCCCTCGAGCGCAAGAATTACCCGTTCGACAATCAGCGGTTGGAGTTCTTGGGCGACGCCGTCATTCAGGTGGTGGTGACCGAACACCTCTATCGACTTTATCCTAATTTTTCCGAAGGCATGATGACCAAGCTGCGCACGCGGATAGTTTCCCGAGCCGCCTTAAAAATGCGCGCCCAGGAACTCGATCTAGGTCGCTATTTGATGATGGGGCGGGGGGAAGAGGCGAGCGGCGGTCGCGAACGAGCCTCCACCCTGGCCGACGCCTTCGAAAGCGTCGTTGGCGCCGTCTATCTCGACGGCGGCTTTGACGCCGCCAGGATCTTCGTCTTACGCGCAACCGAAGACGACTTTGAGCGCATTGCTCGAGACCCCGAGGAGGTCAATCCAAAGGGTGCGCTCCAGGAGATCCTTCAAGCCATCGAACCGTGCGCACCGATCTACGAAGTTCTCGAGCAAAGCGG